>JAUZQS010000272.1 GCA_030950875.1 Mariprofundaceae bacterium
CTAATCGCAACAGCTTGTTTCTGCACTGCCGCCAAGGGTCGCAAAATAGCTTTTAATACCGATACCACCGCAATCAATGCAACCGCAAATGCCAACAGTGAATACCACAACATATCTATCGCAGTTTGCCATAGTCGTTGATAGGCGAAACCCGCATTCGCCTCCAATTGCAAGCGCCCTGCCTGCCTCCATCCGGTGGTGATAATCGATTCCACCCGCGATGTTTTAAGCTCCAGAAGATTAATAAACCATTGGGGAACCCCTGTGATTTGATTGGTGTTTTCACGCTCGATCAACATTTTTCCAGCCATCGTAGTCAAGGATAGTGATTTGTAATAACCACTGTCAAAAAAAGCATTGATCATGGTATCCATTGCGGCCACATCTTTATGTTTGAGATGGGGTACCAATGATAGACCCAGTGAATCGGCTGCATTTTGGGTTTGTGTGCTCAATTGTACGATCAAATATGATCGTATATTATTCAAATTTATCCAAAATGATCCTGCAAAAACAAGTGTTAACGTTACAAGAATAAGTGTAATAAGCTGGCGTGATAAGGTCATAATCGTATCCTATTATTGCATCATTTTCTTGGTAGTGTAACTCTTACCAAGGTTGCGTTCCTGTTTTAAGCGCACTTTCAAATCGCGCCATAAATTGATACGCCCAGAACCACCCGCCACTTGGCGACCCTGCCCACGTTCTTTTGACATCCATAAGTCTTTACCATTAAAACTATAGATTGGCAGCAAATCATCCCGTTGGGAGGCTGGTCGAATCTCCGGAATTAAATTATCCAAGATCAACGGATCACTTTCCGGTGTCACATAATACGCTAGCACCATATGCGCTTGATTCAGCTTTAATGCTTTTACATACGTAATACGCAACTTTTCATCAGGCACACCCAATTCACGTAGGGTGAAATATTTTGCAATAGCAAAGTCTTCACAATCGCCACCATTGGTGGTTAAAAACTCTATAGGCGTAGCCCAATAATCATTAAGATGCCAATGTTTCATATCCGATATAAAGGGTACTTTGTTAAAGAAAAAATTAACTGTATATAACTTTTGAAAGTCATCATAGCCTTGACTATTTTCAATCAGGTTCTGCCAATTCACCAGTTTATCCCTAGCCTTATCACCAAACTTTGCAGCTATAGAATCTAAATATTCCGGTGTGAATCCAATACTTCCAGCTATACTTACAGACACAACCAGCATCATACAAAATAATACCAACAGTTTTCGTGGATATTTTTTTACCATTGGTTTATGGCAACTTTTGAAGCTTTTGAAGCGTTGGTTTTTCGCATCGCGATATAAGTCACTACTCAGCAGTTACAGTGTTTTTTGGATAGGGTGATGAGCATTTTTCAGCCATCCACCTTAGCATCCCAAAATCGACATTGACTGCAGCACATGATTTCATTCCGCTCATCCCCACTTTCCATCTATCCTTGGATTTATCAATATGGACATATACAACCACAAGAGCAAGACATATGCCATCATCCATAAGCCCTGCGACAGCGCGATCCAAACCACCAAATCATGGTCTGCTACCACCAATGGTGCAAACACCCGAACAATAGCCCCAGCCAACAATGCACCAAACACCATGGCCACGCCACGCGGAGGTTGCTTAATATTACGCCCAGTATGCCCTAGAGCAATGCGGGCAATCATACCAATCGTCATCATACCAATCGCACCAACAGCAAAAGCATGCACTGCCAAAGTTGGTGAAATGGCCAGCCAAATGGATGCCGCTTTTAACACAAAGGCAATCACAACCCATCCATATCCCACATACAATACCCACAACAGTGGGTGATTCCAAATATCCGGGTGGTACCAACCCCATAATCGAATCGCGTGCAATGCAGCCAATACAAGCGCCAAACATCCAATCCAAACAGGTAAGGCGAAGAAAACATCCAAGGTAATAAACACAAGAAACAACAAAAAACATGCAAGATCAACCCACCTGCAGTTGCGTAACTTCACCCCATCAGTATCAATTCCCCGTTCAATGAACATAGGGATCAATCGGCGTGACAACACCAAAATCAATGAAAGCACCATATATAATCCAATATACACACCCAAACGCTCTCCATCTGGAAACATACCAAGCACACCAAGACTATACAGCACATGACCGGGTAAAAAGAAGTACAACTTGCTTACCACTACCATATTTTTCCAAAGCTTGGCCTGCACAATCGGCCATGTCAGCGCCACCGATAGCGCCACAATAAACAACCCATCACAAATCAAACCAAGTACCAGCATCGCATGATTCGGAAATAGCGGTGCAATCCGAGCCACCAACCACAACAGCAATAAACCCTGCAAGGAGCTGCCGTGCAAGGTCTGAATGCCTGTCCAATTCCGTACCGCAGTGAGTAAAAAACCTGCAATCACAGCTAAAGCATAGCCATAAATCATTTCATGCGCATGCCAAAATGATGGTGATAATGGTTCAGGTACAATATCTATTGAAAACACGATTTCAGCCATCCATAATCCCATTGCCACAACCGACCAACATGCTGCAGCTATAAAAAATGGTCGAAAACCCAGTCGGAAAAGTACCCAATCGTCCTTCTCTAAAGTTTGTTCGTGCGCTTGTTCTATTTCAATTTTCACATTCATCTCCAAGTAACTCTTGAACAGGATCGTTTGCATCACTAAGATGATACCGCCCAACCCAGACCACGCTACCCAACAGGTCATAAAACACCAATGTCGTGCCCAATGGGATATCATGTGGATACCCAGCCTGATAATCTGTGGATGATTTGAGTATAACACGATAAAACGATAAGCTAGCGCATCATAAGTACAATGGCTCACAGATTACCCACAACTCTGTGTACCATGTATCCACATCACAGAACGGTAAAAATCATCGTTGTAGTAAAGCTTTAATGGGTTATCCACACTATCCACAGCCCCTATGACGATGACTAATTTTTTAAATAATAAGGAAAAAGGTAAGTAGGTATGAACATAACAATATCCAGAACCGCTTTATTTCAAGCAATTCAAGCATGTCAAAGTATTGTTGAAAAACGTCATTCCATTCCAATTTTAGCCAATTTATTGTTAGAAGCATCGGAAAATACTTTATCGATCACCGCTACTGATTTAGAAGTTGGATTACGAACCCAATCTACAGCTTTGATCGAAGAAGCAGGTACAATCACTGTATCAGCCCATAAATTGATTGAAATTGTTAAAGAATTTGATTCTGAACATGATGTCATTTTAAAAACATCTGATAATTTTATGAGCATTTGTAGTGGTCGTTCCCGTTTTCGTTTGACAACGCTTCCAGCTGATGAATATCCAAATATTACAGAAGAAAGCACTGAAACGGTAATAATGTTAAAAGGATCATCGCTTTGTGAGATGATATCAGCCACCAAATTTGCAATGTCAACAGATGAGACACGCAAATATTTAACAGGCACTTTGTTTGAAATAGATGACGATCAAGTATTACGCCTGGTCACTACAGATGGGCATCGTTTAGCTTTATCAGAAACACCATTGGAAGATAATATCAAATCCATATCCTGTATTGTACCCAAAAAAGCAGTATTAGAATTAAATAAGCTTTGTGATGCGCATGATGTTCAAGTGGAATTATCTATTAATGAATGTCAATTACGCGCCAAAATAGGTAGTACAGTATTTGTAACAAAATTAATTAATGCCAAGTTTCCAGTTTATCAAGATGTTATCCCTGTTGATAATCCTCATAGAATTGTGATTGAACGTACTGTTTTTGATCAAGTATTGCGTCGTAATATGATTGTTGCTAATGAATTTACCCATGATATTCGTTTGGTTTTTTCAGAATCTGGTATTGATGTTTCCGCCCATAATACTGAACAAGAAGAAGCTGAAGAACATCTTGTTGTAGAATATAGTGGACCAGAATGTGCTATAGGCTTTAATGGTAAATATTTGCGTGATGTATTGGGTGCTATTCGTTCATCATCTGTATGTATTGATTTAAGAGATGAGTTATCTCCTTTGCTTATTTCTGGATCAGATTCTCAACAATCACGTTATGTCGTGATGCCTATGCGTATTTAGCCTTGAATATGTCTGTACCGATAGATTTACCAAATTCCAATCATGATGCTTTTCAGTGGGCGACTGCCTTAACATTGGATCAAGTAAAGGTGAGTGATTTGCGTTGCCATGCTAGATTAGAATGGCAGTTAAGTGCTGGTATGAATTTATTGGTTGGTGGTAATGGCAGTGGTAAAACAACCTTATTGGAAGCCATATGTTTAATGGCACATGGACGCTCATTTCGTCAATCTCGCAGTCCTTTATTGGTAAAACATGGACAAGAACGTTTTATGGTGCATGGGCAATGGCATCGTTTTGGTCCGATGCATTTAAGTGTAGCAGGACGGTTGGGGCAAACATCCATACGTTTACAGGGTCGAGATATTCAACGTCGTAAAGATGTTAGTGAATCTTTTCCTGTCTTGGTTGATGCACCACAAGGACGTAAAATTATTGATGCCGTACCTGGTGAACGCAGACGTTGGCTTGATGCATTGATTATGATTTGCTATCCCTCCATGCCATCGCATTATGAACGTTATTTACGTGCAGTGATGCAACGTGGTCGTTTATTAAGGCGCAATGTGTTTTCCAATGAATTGGATGGATGGGAACAACAAATTGTGCATTATGGCTTACCTATTGTTCAAGCTCGTCAGTCTTTATTAGAAGAATTGAATATAGAATTGAAAAATGAACTATTGTTGACCGAAGATGTTGTGCATCTATCTATGAAAAAAACTGAATATGCGTCAGATCCATGGTTGCTTCGCTTGCAGGAAAAACGCCGTGATGATGCTAAAGTCGGGAGTTTGCGTTTTGGTCCCCAGGTTGATGTGGTTCAGATTCATTTTCAGGATCGTGAAATTCGTAGTGCAGGCTCACGCGGCCAACAAAAATTGGCAGCAATAGCATTAAAAATGGCAGAATGTGCTTTATGGGCGAAACATCGGCGTTTAATTCCAGTGCTTTTATTGGATGATTGTTTAGAAGCTTTGGATCAGCATCGGCAATTACGATTATTTCAACGCTTACAACATAGCCCAGCACAAATTGTAATGACTGCACCAGATGGTTTATCGCTACCGGAGGCATTGGATATCAATATTCAATCTTTGTCAGATGATGGTTTACAACGTTATACGAAGCAAACATCTGGGCTTCAATCCATAGTTACAGATTCATTGAAAAATCCATTAAAAAAAGACGGAATCAAAAAAGATAACATGAAAGAAAGTATGGAGGAAGTTGCATGAGTGCTTCAGAGAATAGCTCAGAATATGGTGCTGATAGCATTAAAGTATTGCGCGGTTTGGATGCTGTTCGTAAGCGTCCAGGTATGTATATCGGTGATACAGATGATGGAACAGGCTTGCATCATATGGTATTTGAAGTGGTGGATAACGCTATTGATGAAGCCTTGGCAGGCCATTGTGATAAGATTGAAGTTATTATTCATGCAGATGATTCTGTCACTGTTCGGGATAACGGACGTGGTATTCCTGTGGGAATACATGAAGAAGAACAAAAATCAGCCGCTGAAGTCATTATGACCGTATTGCATGCTGGTGGTAAATTTGATGATAATTCATACAAAGTATCCGGTGGATTGCATGGGGTAGGAATATCAGTGGTCAATGCCTTATCGGAATCATTGGAACTGCTCATTCGGCGTGAAGGAAAACTCCATTATCAAAAATATGCAATGGGCGATCCTGTGGAGCCTTTGAAAGAGATTGGCGAAGACAGTGGAACTGGAACAGAAGTACGTTTTTTACCGAGTTTGAATATTTTTTCTCATCGTAATATGTCGTTTGATATTTTATCCTCACGTTTGAGAGAATTATCCTTTTTAAATTCAGGTGTATATATTGAAGTTTTGGATGAACGTACGGATAATAAAGTCATATTTGAATATGAAGGTGGTATTTCAGCCTTTGTAGCTCACTTGAATCGAACACGTACCCCATTGCATAGCCAATGCATCACGATGAAGTCAGAAAAAAATGATGTAACAGTAGAATTAGCATTGCAATGGACTGATTCTTATCAAGAACATATCTTTTGTTTTACCAATAATATTCCACAAAAAGATGGTGGATCACATTTGGCTGGCTTGCGTGGCGCATTAACCCGTACGATTAATAATTATGCCAATAGCAATGGCTTGATGAAAAAACTCAAAGTAACTTTAACCGGTGATGATTGCCGTGAAGGTTTAACTGCAGTGTTGTCGGTGAAGGTTCCAGATCCAAAGTTTTCATCTCAAACAAAAGAGAAACTGGTTTCATCCGAAATTCGTCCGATTGTTGAAAGTATTGTGAATGAAAAGCTATCGGAATGGTTTGAAGAAAATCCAAAAGAAGCCAAGCGTATTGTCAGTAAAGTGGCAGAGGCATCCATAGCACGTGAGGCAGCACGTAAAGCACGTGATTTAACCCGACGTAAAGGGGTGTTGGATATTTCCAGTTTACCTGGAAAATTGGCCGATTGTCAGGAAAAAGACCCAGCCTTATCGGAACTGTATCTGGTGGAAGGAGACTCTGCTGGTGGTTCAGCCAAGCAGGGACGTGATCGCCGAGCGCAAGCGATTTTACCATTGAAAGGTAAAATATTAAACGTTGAAAAAGCCCGTTTTGATAAAATGTTATCGTCGCAAGAAATTGGCACCATGATTACTGCCTTGGGTACAGGTATTGGCAAAGATTATTTTGATATTTCCAAATTACGTTACCATAAAGTTGTTATTATGACCGATGCGGATGTTGATGGTTCGCATATTTTAACGTTATTGTTGACCTTCTTTTATCGTCAAATGCCGGAAATTATTGAGCGTGGTTATTTGTATATTGCCCAACCCCCATTGTATCGCGTAGCGCGTGGTAAAAAATCCCGTTATATTGCTAATGATGATGAGCTGTTTGAATTTTTACTTGAGCATGGAAGTGATGGAAAAGAATACTTTCTTCGTAAAGATGCCAAAGCCATGTCGAGTGATCGTTTGCATACCATGATTAGAAGCATTAAACGCTTGCAGCATTTGCAACATCGTTTATCGCAACGCATTGATGCAGTAGTATTAAAATATTTAATTGAGAGTGGTAAAACAACCATCAAGATGATGCGCCATCGTGATTTATTGGAACAACGCATGGAAGATTTGGCTACTACCTTTGCTTTGGCTACGCGAGCGGATGAAATCTTAAGTTGGGAAATTATGGAAAATGCTGAAGATGGTAGTTTCTGGGTGCAATTCGAACGTCGTGATCATGGTCGAATAATGATTTCTCGGTTGAATAAAGATTTGGTTGGTACTGCTGAGTTTGCTGAAGCACAAAAATTATGTGCAGTAATGCAAGATCAAGTGGATAATGGAGCAGTCTTAAAACACGGTGAAAAGATATGGAATATCAACCATTTTGATGATTTGGCTGCTGCCATTGAATCAGAAGGTCGGCGTGGATTGAGTATTCAACGCTATAAAGGGTTGGGTGAAATGGATCCTGAACAATTATGGGAAACAACGATGGATCCCAAGGTACGCACCTTTTTACGTGTCACCTTGGAAGATGTGGTCAATGCCGATGAAACATTTTCAACCTTGATGGGTGATGCTGTTGAACCACGGCGTAAATTTATTCAAGATAATGCTCTGAAAGTACGTAATCTCGATGTATAACGAATGGAATAGAGTTTAACGCATGAAGGAGTCGTTGTGACGAATAAGAAGAGTTTAAGTTATGCCGATTGTGGTGTAGATATTGATGCGGGAAATGCTTTTGTAGGGCGCATTAAAAAAGCTGTCAATAGCACTATGCGTCCAGAAGTATTATCTGGTCTTGGTGGTTTTGGTGGTTTGTTCAAACCAGACTTTTCCAATATGGAAGAACCTGTTTTGGTTTCCGGTACTGATGGCGTAGGTACCAAACTATTATTGTTGCAGGAATATGATAAACCGCATGTCGCAGGCATCGATGCGGTTGCTATGTGTGTGAATGATTTGGCTGCTTTGGGAGCAAGCCCGTTATTTTTCCTTGATTATTTAGCTACAGGAAAACTAGCTGGAGAAACACTGGCTGGAGTGGTGGAAGGAATCGCTGATGCCTGCAATAGCTGTGAATGCTCGCTGATTGGTGGAGAAACGGCTGAAATGCCCGGTATGTATGCAGATGGTCATTATGATATTGGCGGATTCTGTGTGGGGGTGGTGGACAAACCGAAGATGATCGATGGCAGTAAGATTAGCGCTGGTGATGTGATCATCGGTTTGGCATCCAATGGCCCACATTCCAATGGTTTCTCGATGGTACGCAAACTGTTGGAGATGGGTAAAGCGGATTTACTTAACGATGTACTATCCGATGGCCGTAAAGCCGTAGACGGTGTGTTAGCGCCTACCCGTTTGTATGTTCCGATAGTCAATACCTTGATGCAATCAGAAGCTGTGATTCACGGTTTTTCTCATATTACGGGTGGCGGTATGTTTGATAACTTTGAACGCTTACTCACCGATAATCTAGCTATAACCATTGATACTAGTGCATGGCCTGTGCCTGCAGTATTTGAATATCTACTCGGCTTTGCCGATGTGGCTCGTGATGAATGCTATCGGACCTTTAATATGGGAATTGGTTTTGCAGTGATTCTGGCCGAGTCTGAAGCAGATAAGGTAGAAGAAATTTTACATCATGCTGGCGAAACCACATACCGTATCGGATCGGTACATGTCCGTGATAATGAAGCTGTTACATTGATCAGTTGATTGTTTTGACGTAACACAATAAAAAGCATTCACCGCAGAGGACGCAGAGTTACGCAGTGTGCTTCTGCACTTGAGTATTTTTAACGCAGAAATCGGGCAAATCAGGGGATGGGCTGAGTAGTTACCTCAAAACCAACCATTTTCTTTGAATGACAACACATTGGTACCGGCGATAAGAAAATGATCAAGCACCTTAATATCCAAAGGTTCGCAGGCTTCTGCC
>JAUZQS010000273.1 GCA_030950875.1 Mariprofundaceae bacterium
AATACCATAAAAATAAATTTCACGACCCCTCGCTTCATCTCAAAACTAAACGTAACTATTCAGTATACTCACAAAGTACCCAACTTGACTCTTGAACGTCATTCCCAAGGGCTTGTATTGGGAATCCCTTGAAAATCGTGATTCTCAATGGATCCTCGATACAAGCATTCGAGGATGACGGATAAAACCAATAGTGAGCTGAATAATTACGATTATTTTAAGTGAAGACAGATGTATTACAGCCTATACATAGGGAGTGTTGAAAAGTTGCTCTTGCCCTATTCATCCATCATTACATACTAAGCGGTATGAAGAGGCGTAAGCGCGATCCCAAAGCAACCAAACGAGCTTTATTGGAAGCTGCATTTGAAGAAATGCATAAACATGGCTTTCAAGGTACAAGTATTTCACAAATCTTAGCGCGTACGGGGATGACCAAAGGCGCATTATTTCACCATTACCCCAGTAAATTGGCGTTGGCATATGCAGTCTTGGATGAAATTGTAGAGCCGATGATTGTTGACATATGGCTGGTGCCACTGGATTCGCGTGATGATCCCCTTGTGGCATTGCAGGCGATGCTGCGTAGTTCGGTGAAGCGCATGACCGATCAATTGGGGCGAAATGCCTTGTTATTGGGTTGCCCTCTGAATCATTTCGCGGAAGAGATGTCGCCGTTGGATGAAGGCATACGAAACCGTTGTAACCGCATTTTTAGTCGTTGGCAGTCTGGTATTACCGGCGTATTGGTGGATGGGATTGGACAAGGAGTGGTGCGTTCCGATGTGGATGCGGAAAATACCGCGATGTTTATTATCGCTTCGATTGAGGGTGCGATAAGCATGGGCAAACAAACACAAAGTTTGGCACGTTGCCTAGAGATGTTACAAGGTTGTGGCGAACATTTGTCGCTGTATTTGGAAAGTCTGAGAAAGAACTAGCGTTTTTCTTATTGCTTCTATCATTTGCCGCTTATTGATAAGCTTCGGGCATGGATATTCAACAACAACTCGTATTATTATCTCGTGGCACGTTAGAAGTTCTTCCCAAAGGTGGTTTGGAAGCCAAACTAAAACTTGCCGAGAAAGAAAATCGCCCTCTGCGCGTTAAGGCAGGCTTTGATCCAACTGCGCCCGATTTACATTTAGGGCATACCGTATTACTCGAAAAATTACGCCAATTTCAAGAATGTGGGCATCAGGTGGTGTTCTTGATTGGTGATTTCACAGGCATGATTGGCGATCCAACGGGCAAGAATGAGACGCGCCCGCCGCTTACCAAAGATGAAGTGTTAGCCAATGCGGAAACATACAAGCAGCAAGTATTTAAAGTGTTAGATCCTGCAAAAACAGAGGTGCGCTTTAACTCGGAGTGGTTTGCGGATATGTCTGCGGCCGAAATGATTGCCTTGGCAGGCAAAGCCACCGTTGCACGCATGCTTGAGCGTGATGACTTTGAGAAGCGTTATAAGGGCGGCCAATCCATTGCTATTCATGAATTTTTGTATCCTTTGGTGCAGGGCTATGATTCGGTTGCTTTGGATGCGGATATTGAGTTGGGTGGCAATGATCAAAAGTTTAACTTGTTGATGGGTAGGCAATTGCAGGAATCGCATAAGAAGATTCCACAAATTATTATGACCATGCCACTGCTAGAAGGCTTGGATGGCGTGAATAAAATGTCCAAATCGTTAAACAATTATGTCGGCATTGAAGATGCGCCCAATGATCAGTTTGGTAAGTTAATGTCTGCATCCGATGAGTTGATGATGCGTTATTATGAGCTGTTGACGGATGTGAATTTGGATGACATCAAAGTCATGCATCCAATGGAAGCAAAAAAACAATTGGCAGCATTGATTGTGGCGCGTTTCCATGGTGTAGCAGCGGGTCAAGCCGCGCGTGATGGTTTTGAAAAACAATTCGCTAAAAAAGAAGTGCCCGATGATATGCCAGAAGCAGCGTTGGCAGCAGTGGATGGAAACTTATGGTTGGTCAAGGCTTTAACAGAAGCGGGGCTTACCCAGTCCAATGGTGAAGGCATGCGTTTGGTGAAACAGGGGGCGATTTCGGTTGATGGCGAAAAAGTCAGTGATAAAGATTTTTCACTGGCTGTTGGTGGGCCATATTTAATTAAATGCGGTAAACGCCGATTTTTAAAGCTGGAAGTTACAGCATGACAGTTCCTTATCAATTTGAAGTGACCGTATTGCCCGAATATATGGGTGAACATTCGGCTCCTGAAGCATCGCAATATGTGTTTGCATACCATATTACTATTCGCAACATTGGTAGTAAAAGTGCACGGCTGATGCAGCGACATTGGTTAATTACCGATGCCAATGCCAAGGTGGAAGAAGTGCAAGGTGATGGGGTGATTGGTGAGCAGCCGATGATCAAGCCCGGAAAAGAGCACGCTTATAGTAGCTTTTGTGTGTTAAATACGCCTTTGGGGTGTATGCAGGGTAGCTACCAAATGTTGGGTGAAGACGGGAAACGTTTCAATGCGGATATCCCTGTATTTACCTTGGCAAAAGCAGGTGTATTGCATTAGTCATGATACCTGTTAATTAAAAAGAAGGGGGAGGAAAAATGAAACGATTAAGTTTGTTAGCCGTGGCAATATGTATGTCAGCTGGATCCGCCGCAGCAGCGGGTTGGACAGTGAGTGTGGATGATCGTGCAGATGCTTTGAATGCGAATCTAAAGGGAAATAGTAGCTATGAGGCAGATTTGGCGCGCGAATTGGCGGATGTGGCAACAGAAGAAAAATCACAACATGACGT
>JAUZQS010000274.1 GCA_030950875.1 Mariprofundaceae bacterium
TTGGGTATTCCTGTTGTAGCTGTTGTGGATACCAATTGTGATCCAAGTGGTATTGATTATATTATTCCTGGAAATGATGATGCAATTCGTGCTGTACGTTTGTTCTGTAGCAAAACTGCGGATGCGATTATTGATGGAGCAGAAGCATTTAAAATTGAAAATGCAGAAGATGGTGAAGATATTGTTGAAGCTATGACGCATGCTGCTGAAGAAGCAGAAGCGGAAACAACAGCAGTTGCTGCTGAGGCAACAAGTAAAGCCGCTACGGATGCAGCTGCTTAATAGGATGCGGGCGGCTTATGTCGCCCTTTTTGTTTTTGAATAGAAATTAATTTAACGATATTGGAACTGGAGGATAGGTCATGGCCAAGATTACGGCTGCTGATGTAAAAAAACTGCGCGAAGAAACAGGCGCTGGTATGATGGATTGTAAAAAAGCATTGGGTGAAGTGGATGGTAACCATGATGCTGCTGTTGATTTTTTGCGTAAGAAAGGCTTGTCGGCTGCTTCGAAAAAAGCAGGTCGTGTAGCAGCAGAAGGTATTGTTGCCACAGCAACTGTGGGTAATGCTTCTGTTGTTTTGGAAGTGAATGCTGAGACTGACTTTGTAAGTAAGAATGAACAGTTTGTTAGCTTTGTGGGTGCATTGAATGCTTTGATCCTAGATAAGCGCCCTGCAGATGTGGAAGCTTTGAAAGCATTGCCATTTGATGGTGAGTTGAATGTTGAGCAGGCACTCTCTCAGTTGATTGCAATGATTGGTGAGAATATGAGTATTCGCCGCTTTGCTGTGCTTGAGAGTGATGGGGCAACAGGATCATATATTCACGGTGCTGGTAAGATTGGTGTATTGGTTGCCATTAACGGTGAAGCAAGTGATGCTTTGAGTGACATTTCACGTGGTGTGGCGATGCATGTGGCTGCAGTGAATCCTCAGTTTGTGTCTCGTGCTGAAGTAACCAAAGAAGCTGTTGAGCGTGAACGTAAAGTGTTAACAGAGCGTGCATTGGCAAGTGGTAAGCCTGAAGCGATTGTTGAGAAAATTGTTACAGGTCAGATGAATAAGTTTTACTCTGAAAACTGCTTGCTGGATCAAGAATTTGTAATGGATTCTGATACCACAGTAGGCAAAGCTATCAAAGCAGTTCAAGCTGATGCGGAACTGGTAGGTATGGTTCGCTTTGCTTTGGGTGAAGGCATTGAAAAAGAAGAAAGTGATTTTGCTGCCGAAGTTGCTGCACAGGTTAACGGATAAGTAACATAAAACATCGGAGGGTTTCAACAGTGCCAAGTAAAAATAAATATAAACGTGTATTGTTGAAGCTTTCTGGTGAAGTGTTAATGGGTAAAGGTGCGTATGGCATTGATCCCGATACGATTAACAGGTTAGCGGGCGAGTTAATTGAAGTATCTAAGACAAAAACTGAATTAGCGATTGTGATTGGTGGCGGCAATATTTTTCGTGGTAATATGGGTACAGCATCAGGCATGGATCGTGCGAGTGCTGATTATATGGGTATGATGGCAACCGTAATGAATGCGATTGGTTTGCAGGATGCGTTGGAGAGACAGGGTGCCAGCGTTCGTGTGATTTCTGCTTTGTATATCAAAGAAGTGGCGGAGCCTTATATCCGTCGTCGCGCAGTACGCCATTTGGAAAAAGGCAGGATTCTTATTTTTGCTGCTGGTACAGGCAATCCTTATTTTACAACGGACACTGCGGCAAGTTTACGTGCTATGGAAATTCAGGCTGATGTGGTTTTGAAAGGTACCAAAGTGGATGGTGTGTATACGGCCGACCCAATGAAAGACCCTGATGCGGTACGTTATGATACGCTTACATTTACAGAAGCTTTGACCAAGAAGTTGGGTGTGATGGATGCGACGGCATTGTCATTGTGCCGCGATAATGAAATGCCAATCGTAGTGTTTGATGTAACAAAATCTGGGGAAATGCTCAAAGCTGTTGCGGGTGAGGCTGTGGGTACGTTGGTGAAAGAGGAGTAAATATGTTTGCTGTTATTGAAACGCGTATGGAAAAAACAATCGCTTCTTTGAGATCGGAGTTGGCAACGATTCGTACAGGGCGTGCCAATGCGGCGCTGCTGGATCATGTGCGTGTATCGTATTATGGCTCGGATGTACCTGTGAGTCAGATTGGAAATATTAGTGTGCCAGAGCCACGCATGTTGATGGTTGCACCCTGGGAAAAAACAGCCTTGGCTGATCTTGAGAAAGCAATTTTGGCATCGGATCTTGGTTTAAATCCAAGCAATGATGGTGAGGTGATTCGTATTATTTTGCCAGAGCTTACAGAAGATCGTCGTAAAGATTTGGTTAAGCACGTGAAGCAAGTGGGCGAAAAATCTAAAGTTTCTGTACGTAATATCCGTCGTGATGGTAATGATGCCGTGAAGAAGCAGGCAAAAGATGACTCCTTATCTGAAGATGAAAGCAAACGCATGCAGGATAAAGTTCAAAAGATAACAGATCGTTTCATTGCGGAAGTCGATACGGTTGTGGAACACAAAGAAAAAGATATTTTAACTGTTTAATGGGTCTATCCATGACAGAAAGAGCTAAGACTTTACCCCAACATGTTGCCATTATTATGGACGGCAATGGTCGTTGGGCAAAAGCTCAGGGTTTGTCGCGTGTGGATGGGCATCGTAAAGGTGCTGGGCGTGTACGTGATATCATTGAGTGGGCGGCCGAAGCAGGCGTGAAGCAGGTATCTTTGTATGCTTTTTCAACTGAAAATTGGAAACGTCCCAAATTAGAAATTACGGCATTGATGTCCTTAATGGCAACATTGTTGCCTTTAGAAATAAGACGCATGAATGAGCGTGGCGCACGTCTCTTAACGTTGGGTGATACATCCAAACTACCTTGGATTGCCCGTAAAGCTTTGGCTAAAACCTGTAAAGCGACTGAAAATAATACCAATATTGATGTCATTTTATGTCTGAATTATGGTGGGCAGCAAGAAATTATTGAAGGTGTTAAGCATTTCTGCGCATCCTTTCATGACGATGTATCAAAAGCTGAGGCTTTAAAGGGCTTGAATGAAGAAACGTTTCGTTCGCTGTTGGGGCGCGATCATATTTTACCAGTAGATTTGTTGATTCGTACGGGTGGTGAGCGACGTATTTCTAACTTCCACCTTTGGGATGCGGCTTATGCCGAACTTTTTTTTACAGACCGTCTTTGGCCTGAATATAATAAGGCTGATTTTCATGCCGCTTTGGATGACTATGCGGGGCGTGAACGACGCTTTGGTAGAACAAGTGAGCAGTTAAAGGGTGACGCGGCCGATGAATGAATTAAGTTTGCGCATTATCACCGCCAGTGTTTTATTTGCGGGTGCAGTGGGGTGGTTGTTTTATTTACCACCATTTTGGTTTGATATTGTATTAGGCCTGATTGCTGTGGCTGCGACTGTGGAATTGTTGCGCATGGTTGATATTGCACACCGCACAAGCTATGGCTTGGTTGCTATGTTGGCATGGGTGTTGTTGGTGGCTGGGCACGGTGCGTGGGCCATGTTATCAGCAGCATGGATTGTACTAATGGTTGGCTGGTTATGCCTATTAATTATTTACGTAAAAAAAGGTGAGCTGGAAACTGAATTTCGTAAATTAGCTTTTGCTCAGTGGATGATGGTTTGGTTGACGTTATTTGTGTTGGTGATGATGCAATTACATGCACATGTGGATGGTATTGTATTTATTGCGGGCGCCTGTGCGGGTGTTTGGGCTGCGGATATTGCTGCATACTTTACAGGTAAGGCTTGGGGTAAACGCAAGTTATGTCCTATCGTAAGCCCAGGAAAAACTTTGGAAGGCTTGGCTGGTGGCGTAATAGCAGGGATTGCGACTGCCATGAGCGTGTGGTTGATTTGGACAGATATATCACTTTCTTTTGCTTTATTACTAGGGATTGTGTTGGTGTTTTGCGCGGTATTGGGTGATTTGGCAGAGTCAACATTAAAGCGTGCCGTTGGCGTGAAAGACAGTGGCAATATGTTGCCTGGACACGGTGGTTTATTGGATCGTATTGATGCATTACTTCCTGCTATACCCGCGACAGGGTTTATTTGGATGGCATTTATATGAGCCAAGCAAAAATGAAACTAACTATTTTGGGAGCGACAGGCTCGATTGGTGCAAGCACTGCTGATGTGATGTTGCGTCATTCCGATAAGTTTGAGGCTTATGCCTTGGTTGGGCACCGCAATAGCCAACGTATGTTGGAGCTTGCACAGCAGTTACAGCCTACAGTTGTGGTGATGACTAATGAAGCTGCAGCAGGCGAATTGAAAGGTAAATTACCCCAAGGCGTGCTATTACAGACAGGTATGGATGCAGCAGTTGCAGCTGCATCGGAGAGCTCCGTAGATATGGTGATGGCAGCCATGGTTGGCTCTGCTGGGTTGCCAGCAGCATTGGCAGCGGTTCATGCAGGTAAGCGAGTAGGTTTGGCAAATAAAGAATGTTTGGTTACAGCTGGACGCATCTTTATGCAGGCAGCGAAAGATTATAATGCCGTTGTTGTGCCTGTAGATTCTGAACATGCAGCCGTACATCAGGCTTTGTTAGGGCACGATCATGGCTCGATTACACGTATTATTTTAACAGCGTCAGGTGGGCCTTTTCGCGATCGTGATCCTGCGAGTTTAACGAATGTGACGCCAGAAGAAGCCATTGCACATCCAAACTGGAGTATGGGCGCAAAAATAAGTGTCGATTCGGCAACCATGATGAATAAGGCCTTGGAGTTGATTGAAGCACGCTGGCTGTTTGATATGCCAGCCAGCAAACTATCGGCAATTATTCACCCGCAGAGCATTGTGCATGCGATGGTGGAATACCGCGATGGCTCTGTCTTGGCTCAATTAGCTGAGCCAGATATGCGCTCCCCTATTGCCTATGCCTTGCAAACAGGCGAGCGTTTGGAGGCTGGTATTCCTTGGCTTGATTTGGCAAAAACAGGGCGCTTGGATTTTCAAGCCGTGGATGTAGAGCGTTTTCCAGCCATGCGTTTGGTGCAAGATGTGATGCAAGGAAATGATACATTGGCCATCAGCATGAATGCTGCCAATGAAGTTGCTAATCAGGCGTTTCGGGATCGTAAACTTGGTTTTATGGATATTGTAGCCACAGTTGAGGCGGTTTTGGAAAAGGTAGAAAATAGTATGGTTGATAGCATTGATGATGTCTGGTCGTATGACCGTGAAGCGCGCCGTTTGGCGCAGGAGATAATCGCTTTATGATGGAAACTTTACATACGACCTTAGCCTTTGTTTTTGCCATTGCGCTGCTTGTTGCAGTGCATGAGTACGGTCACTTTATTGTCGCGCGTAAGTTGGGTATCCGTGTTGAAAAATTCTCTATTGGCTTTGGGCCTGCACTTTTTTCATGGCGTGGCAAAGATGGTGAAGTCGAATATATTATTGCAGCGATTCCTTTGGGTGGCTATGTAAAAATGCTGGGCGAAAACTTAGATGAGCAGGGTGATGAGGCTCAATCAACTAAGTTGTCAGATGCCGAATTGGCGCGTGCCTATCATGTTCAACCTGTTTGGAAACGTGCATCCGTGGCTTTTGCAGGGCCTTTGTTTAACTTTATATTTGCTATTGTTGCATATATGTTGGTTGCTTGGTTGGGGCAAACTGTGATGCCAGCAGTTGTCGGTAGTGTGGCTCCCAGTTCAATTGCTGAACGTGCAGGCTTGATGCCAGGTGATGTGTTAAAATCGGTGGGGGATAAGCAGCTTGTTTCATGGCAGCAATTTGAAGAATATCTCAAAGGTGCAGTTGGCAAAGAGGTGCATGTTGTCTATGAACATGACGGCATAACATCCTCTGTAAATATGGCTGTAAAACAGTTTGAGAAGGATGCGCTGCTGGTGAATGTCGCAGAGGATGGTTTGGGACTTGGCTTAGGCACAGAGGTGTTTGTCGATTCTGTCATGCCAAACTCTCCTGCAGAACAAGCTGGGTTGATGGCTGGTGATCAAATTGTTCAATTTGATGGGCGGGATGTTAGCTCCACACGTGCGTTAATCCGTAGTATTCAAGAACATGCAGGACAAGCTTTGATGTTGGGTATATTGCGTGCAAATACGCATTTGCAGATGCAAGTGACCCCCAAGTCTGAAAATGATCATGGTGTAGGTCGGATGGGGGTGCATTTAGTATCCAAACCTTTGGGTGAGGCAATCATATATCGTATGGGTGTATGGGAAGGTGTTTCGTACGGGTTTAGTCGCACGGCTGAAATGACAGAGTTAACTGTTCAAGTGTTAGGGAAAATGATTACATCGGCGATTTCAGCTGAGAATTTGGGTGGTCCTATTGCCATTGCCCAGTTGGCAGGACGTACTGCTGATTTAGGGGCGGCGGCATTTATTACCTTCTTGGCTTTGATTTCTGTCAATCTTGGGGTGCTGAATTTATTGCCAATTCCTGTGTTGGATGGTGGTCATCTGGTTTATTTGGCTATAGAAAAAATTCGTGGTAAAGCATTATCGATAGCGATGTTGGAGCGTATGCAGCTATTGGGTGTTGTATTGATTGCGACGTTGATGATATTTGCTTTTTATAATGATTTAATGCGGTTGTTTAGGGGTTAAGAATGAGAATGAAACGTGTACAATGGCTCTTGTTGTGCCTACTGGTCTTATCGGGTTATTCTCCTGTAGAAGTACTAGCAAAAGGTTTGGCAACGAGTGTGTTGCTTGGTAAACCTATTGTGAGTATTGAAGTGACGGGAAATCGTTATATCGAGAGTGCAGCATTGTTGGCAGGGCTGAAGACAAAGGTAGGCGATGTGTTTAATCGGCGTACTTTGAGCCATGATATTCAAAAATTGTATACCTCTGGTAGCTATGCTGATTTGAAAGTATTGGGTGAGCGGGATGGTGATGGTGTAAAGCTTACATTTGATGTTAAAGAAAACCCTTTTATTACGGAATATCATATGGACGGAAACGAGGAAGTTTCTTATAAGGATATGTCTCGTAAATTAAAGTTAAAAGAAGGTATGATATTTAGTGCGGCAAAGTTGCGTGCAGATATTAATACCATTCGCAAAGGTTACGTAAAAAAAGGTTATTATCAGTTGACCGTGGAGCCCGTGAAAGAATTACTGGCGGATGGCAGCTTGAAGTTGACCATGCATGTGCATGAAGGAGAAGTTACACATATTCGACAAATTCGTTTTATTGGCAATCAAGCATTTTCGGATGCGGAGCTGTCCGATAAAGTATCAGCATCCATTTCTGGTTTGATTCCTTGGTTTAGTAATAAAGATGTGATTGATACCAAGAAATTTGCCAATGATGCACAAATATTGGTTGAATTCTATCAAAATAATGGTTTTTTGGATGTGAATGTGGAGTCATCACAGCTTTCATTAACACCCGATAAAGAAGCCTTTTATTTAACATTTGCTCTGCATGAGGGACCTATTTACCATGTAAGTAACCTTGATGTACAAGGTGACATGGAACCATCCCGTGATCAGCTATTGGAAGCTATTACGATGGAGGAAGGACAGGTTTATTCAGTGAGCGACTTGCGCGAAACGATTGAGGCAATGTCGTTGCTGGTGGGTGATGAAGGTTAT
>JAUZQS010000275.1 GCA_030950875.1 Mariprofundaceae bacterium
GGTTGGTGGCATGGTATCATCCAAGTTCACCTCATTTTCACCCGCTGTTCCAGCTTCTAAAGCATCAAATGCAGTTGTAAATGTTGCTAAAGCATCACCAACCAAAACTGAGCGTGCTGTAGAAGCAGCTTCTTCAACACCCGATTCGTTGCCTCGCGCATGACGAATCTGAGTCAATTTTACATGCGCATCTTTATTCTCGGCCCGTAACCGCAATGCCATTCCAACCTGCTTTTCAGCCTCATCGTCCATGCCATAACGCATATATACATCAGCTTCAGTCAAATAATCAACATTCGGATCAGGTTCTTCCTCAGGTTCGCCAAAAGCTTCCATTTCAGATGTATCTTCATCGGTCAATTCAGGAATTGTTTCCGCCAAAGGCCCTTGAAGATCGTCTGCGCTGGCCATTAAGGTTGCTTCAAAATCAACGGTGTCCACATCAAGATCTTCAACCTTTATAGATTCAGCAATGCCAGCCTCTTCAACTTCAACCTCAATCTCTTCAACCTCAGCTTCTTCTAATACGGGTTCCATCACAGCCTGTGAATCTTCTTGCTCAACGGGATGGCTACGCTGACCCCGCAACGCATACACAAGGTAACCTGCAATCATCGCCAATAACGCTACGATACCGATTAAAATCCAAGTCAATAAACCTATATCTTCACCATCACTTTGTTGCATGGAAGCTTGTTTACGGGCTTTTTCTAACTCACCGGCTTGACGTGCCAATTGTAATTCAAGCTTTTTGATGCGCGCATTGGATGCAGCCAAACCCTCTGTCACTGTTGGCTGAGCAGCCAGTTCTGACATTTTCATTTCCATATCTTTCAAACGTTGCTGTAAACTCTTATTTTCTTGGCTAAGCGTTGCTAATGTTTCCTTGCTTTGAGGCGTTTCTCCAACAGAAGGCGATTCTTTTCCAGCCCCATTATTAACAACACCTGTTTCTAACGCAGCATTCGACAAAGGCTCACTTTTACCCACTGGAGCTAAAGGTTGGGAGGCAACACCGCTAGCAGTCTCGCCCATACGCACATGTTTACCATAACGATTTTTTTGTGCTTCCTGAACTTTGGCATATTTTGTTTGTTTGGTAAGTTCCTTCCATCTGGCATTATGCTCTTTCAATGAATCCAATGCTTGAGCGCGACTAATATGCTCCACTTCTTGCGCACTTGGCACATCTAAATATGTGCCCGCATTAATTAAATTAATATTTTCTTTACCAAATTTGTTTTTATTTTTCTCAAACAAGGCCATCATCACTTGTTGACGACTATAACGATTGTCCACTTGCAAACGCTTTGCTACGGTAGAAATGGTGTCACCATAAACCATTGGCCCATACTGCTGCGTTCTTGCCCAACCGTCATAAGGCTTAAATGTTGATTGCGCTTCCTTTTCCACAACGGGGGAGGCTTCTAACATAGGGTTGGCTGAAATATCTTCCAACCTCTTTACAGGTAAAACTTTTTCTATTGAAGTATTGGGTTTTGCTGCACGTGGCAGATCCAAGAATATGGAGAATTTTTTAAAATGCGTGGCTCGGCCATGACGCACTTTCAGTACAAGGTTTAAAAATGGTGCTTCAATCGCACTCGTTGATGTCAGTTCAACACGATTGCCTCGGCTATCACTTTTCACATCGGTGCGAATCGCTCCTACCGCTGAATCACGAAAAACCTCCAAAATCTGATAATCCGCAGGCGATGCCAGTTCTACAAAAATACTGGAAATAACCTCATCTTTATCAAGCCCCAAAGGAACTTCGGCATAAAAGGGTTCACCCAGATGACTTGCAACATCCACCTTGCCCAAAGATGCAGCCTGAGCCACCCCTGATAATCCAAAAATAAAAAGCGCTATAGCGCAAAAAACATGCATGACACAACGACACATGCGTGCCTCCCTCGGCTCAACCTAGCCTAAATCATCTATCAAGATTAAGGCTGGCGAATTAAAATTTCCGCTATTTGTACAGCATTTAGAGCTGCACCTTTACGTATATTATCAGCTACAACCCATAAGTGCAAGGAATTTAGGCAAGAATTATCATCTCTAATACGCCCAACCCACACTGGATCAGTCCCTGCAGCCTCCGATGCCAACGGATAATCTTCACTTTTTGGATCATCCACCACACAAATACCATCAGCATCAGCAAGCAATTCACGTGCTTTATTTGCATCCAATTCGCCAGTAAATGTCACATTTATTGACTCTGAATGCCCATAAAAAACAGGTACACGTACTGTTGTCGCGGTTACAGCAATATCCGCACCCATAATCTTACGTGTCTCATCAATCATCTTCTGCTCTTCCTTGGTATAGCCGCTTTCAAGAAAAACATCAATCTGAGGAATCACATTAAATGCAATACGTGCAGGAAACACATCCACTTTAGGTGTTTGTCCATTAAGCAAAGCACGTGTCTGTTTGGCAAGCTCATCGATTGCTTTGCCACCAGCACCAGATACCGCTTGATACGTTGAAACCACCACGCGCTCAATCGGTACGACATCATGCAAGGGTTTAAGTGCCACCACCATTTGAATCGTTGAGCAGTTGGGGTTGGCAATAATACGATTGCGACGCGCCATCTCCAAAGCATAAGGGTTCACTTCAGGAACCACCAAGGCAATCTCTTCATCCATACGCCATGCACTGGAATTATCAACCACATAACAACCTGCTTCGGCAAAACGCGGCGCATGCGCTTTTGAGGTGTCTCCGCCTGCAGAGAACAACGCAATATCAACACCCGACGGGTCAAATGTCTCTAAATTCTGAACAATATAATCTTTGTCATCAAAACTAACAACAGAGCCAGCACTGCGGCTCGATGCCACAGGAATTAAATCAGCAATAGGGAACTTTCTTTCTGCAAGAATCTCCAACATTGTCTCACCAACAGCTCCGGTTGCACCAACCACTGCAACCACATAACCATCTTTTTTAGGTAAAAATGCTTCCATTACGCCAAAGCCTCCAATGCCTTACAAACCGAATCACCCATCTCAGAACAAGAAACAGAGGCCGCACCATTCGCCAAATCCACGGTGCGCACACCCGCATCAAGTGTATTTTCAACAGCCAATTCAACTTTCTCTGCTAGATCTTCACGATTTAACGAAAAGCGTAACATCATCGCTACCGATAAAATCGTCGCCAACGGATTGGCTTTATTTTGCCCTGCAATATCAGGAGCAGAGCCATGAATTGGCTCATACATAGCAAATTCATCACCAATAGAAGCCGATGGCAACATGCCAATAGATCCCGTCAGCATCGAAGCTTCATCCGATAAAATATCGCCAAATAAATTACCCGTCACAATCACATCAAACTGTTTCGGGTTACGAATCAATTGCATCGCCGCGTTGTCCACATACATGTGTGACAATTCAACATCAGAGAATTCACTTTGATGCACTTCCGTAACAATCTCACGCCACAGCTCAGAGACTTCCAACACATTGGCTTTTTCAACACTGCAGACTTTATTGCTACGCAAACGTGCCGCTTCAAAGGCTTTGCGTGCAATGCGACGCACTTCAGACTCACAGTAACGCATGGTATTAAAGCCAGAGCGCTCGCCTTTATACGTTTCAAAGCCGCGAGGCTGACCGAAATAAATACCCGATACCAATTCACGCACCACAAGAATATCCACACCCTGCACCACTTCAGGTTTTAAGGTTGAAGCATCCAATAATTGATCAAACACCTTGGTCGGACGGTAATTGGCAAACAAACCCAAATCCTCACGAATGCGTAGCAGGCCTGCTTCAGGACGCAAAGGTTTATCCAATGCTTCCCATTGAGGGCCACCTACAGCACCTAACAGAACGGCATCGGATGCATGTGCTAGCGCTTGTGTTGAAGCTGGGTATGGGTCTTTTTCGGCATCATAAGCCGCACCACCAATGGTTGCTTCTTGCCATGTTGCGTCCAAACCAAACTTATGATTCAACACATCCAATACCTTCAGTGCTTCATTTACAATTTCAGATCCAATGCCATCGCCTGGCAATACCGCAATTTTCATAGCCATACCTACCCCTTCGTTTTCAGGCTATCTGTATCCATAGCAGACTTTACAGCAGCCAAAAAATCATCAATATCTTTAAACTCACGGTACACCGATGCAAAACGAACATAGGCTACCGCATCCAACTTTTGTAATGCGCCCATCATATAATCGCCAACCTTACTCGCTGAAATTTCAGATTCACCCAAACCTTGTATTTCAGACAAAATACTATTCAAGGCTGAAGATACAGCTTCCGCAGATACGGGTCTTTTTTCCAAGGCTTTTTGCATGCCGTGGCGCAACTTGTCCACATCAAAGCTTTGTCTTGATCCATCTTTTTTAATCACCATCGGCAAGCGAAGTTCAGCACGCTCATAACTTGAGAAACGTTTATTGCAGACCTCACATTCACGGCGGCGGCGAACAGTCGCCCCATCCTCCACCACCCGTGAATCAATCACACGGGTATCTACATTAGCACAAAATGGGCAATGCAAGAATCAATCCTCGTAAATCGGAAAGCGGTCAGTCAGTGCGCGAACTTCCGCCGCAACAGAAACTTGCAGAGCTGTATCTTCGGGTGCTCTTAATACTTTCAAAATCATTTCAGCAATCTGTTTTGCCTCAGCTTCTAACATACCACGAGCGGTAATCACCGATGCGCCAATACGAATACCCGACGTTACAAATGGCGATTCAGGGTCAAATGGAATGGTATTTTTATTGGTCGTAATACCTGCTGCTTCCAAAGCATGCTCGGCAATCTTACCCGTAATCCCTTGTGGACGAACATCAAGGCGGAACATATGACAATCCGTACCACCTGACACCACTGTAAAGCCACCCGCAGTTAATGTGTCTGCCAAGGCGCGAGCGTTTTTCACTACTTGCACTTGATCTTTCTTAAACAGCTCGCCCAAAGCTTCGCCAAATGCCACTGCCTTTGCAGCAATCACGTGCATCAATGGCCCCCCTTGAATACCAGGGAAAATACGCGAATTTAACTTCTTCGCCAAATCATCATCATCCGTTAAAATCATACCACCACGCGGGCCACGCAAT
>JAUZQS010000276.1 GCA_030950875.1 Mariprofundaceae bacterium
AATCATCCGGATGCCCGTCGGTTGTATTTGGGTGAAAGCTTTTCAATGTAGGGAAAGATTCATACACTGCTACACCGATTCATCATTCAAATCATCACAGGGAGTTAGGATGAAACAAGCCTCTATCATTGTCGCTATCACGGGAGCATCCGGATCAGCTTATGCTTTGCGCCTGATCCAGCGTTTATCCCAAGCGCATATATTTCAACATATTCTATTATCCGATGCCGCCCGGGTAGTGCTTCAACAAGAACAACAATTAACCCTACCCGAAGATGCTGCATCCACGACCCAAGCACTGGCTCAATATCTGACCAAGTATCATGTCCAGGATCGTGTTCAACATCATGGGCACGATCTCAACATCACCCCAGATAGCATCCGTTGTTATGGACTAAAAGACTGGTTTTCACCCACCGCATCCGGTTCCGCAGGCATCCAACGCATGATTATTGTGCCCTGCTCTATGGGTACGCTGGCACGCATTGCATGTGGCGCATCGGATAACCTGATTGAACGGGCTGCTGATGTTATGATGAAAGAACAACGCCAATTGATCATCGTACCGCGCGAAACGCCACTCTCCAGCATTCATCTGGAAAACATGCTTAAACTCTCCCGCTTGGGTGTACACATCATGCCAGCCATGCCCGGTTTTTATCACCACCCCCAAAGCGTGGATGATATCATTGACTTCATGGTTGATCGCATGCTTGATCATCTTGAAATCACCAATTCTAAGGCTCAACGATGGGGCGCTTAAATCTACCCAGCGTTTTGCAACTGGCTCTGGAAATAATGCTTTTTTGTTTGGTAATATTATTATACCGTTACAGCACACTGAAAAACTGGAGCAACTATGACCAATAACAATCCATCCATGGATGACATCGCAGAAAAAATTGCCAGTGGCATTCGCATGCTAGGCGGCCTCAAACAAGGAGCCGAATCCCAAGTTCGCAGCATTGTAGAAGGCGCATTATCCCAATTTGATGTTGTCACACACGAACGCATGCAAGTGCAAGAAGCCATGTTAGCCAAAGCAAAAAATGAACTCATCACACTGGAATCGAGAGTCTCTGATCTGGAAACCATGATCAAAAAACTTACCGCATAAACTCGCCCCGATGGCATCAACTATTATTGTAATAGCACCAAAAAAGTGAACGGCTGTTTCCGGCCAAACTCGGACGGTCAATAGTTGTGTAAATAGTTATGCATTATGTCCCCTTGAAAATCGGGGACAGTATACTATTTAATTGCAAGCACTTGTCGTTAGCATTTAGGTATGGTACGTATGGCAAGAGTTGTAATCTCCGGAATTCCTCATCATGGCTAGTTGCCTTTGGTTGCCTTAGTCGCACCAAGACAACATATTGATTTCACTTTATTTTCATCAAAAAAATACGAGGGGTCAAAGCTTTACTTTATAGTTTTTAAACAATCTGGAAGTTGGCGATGGCTTACTTCGGGGATTATAACTCTTGCCATACGCACCGTGTCTAAATGATAACGACAAGCTATCGAGCTGCCACTTAAATAGTATACTGTCCCCGATTTCCCGAAAAATAGATATTGGCCGGGCTCGTGCAACCACAGGATAAGATCGCGGCTACGCGCGCTCTATCCTTATTCGTTAGGACTTCTCTTTGATAGAATCCAAATACAATGTATCAGGGCATATATCTTGTTCATGAGGCCATGAAACTGTTCCATCAGTTACCATTGCCTTCTCAAAATAATATTTGTCTTTTAATTCTTTAAATACACCAAACTCAAGCAACTTTGAACAATCATAAAACCCATGCTCGCCATTTGTAAAAACAAGTCTTAATTGATAATTACCATTTGTGTCTACTTTACTAATTCTTGGATTCATAATGTTATCTCAATGGGTCAATTTTATAAGGATGTTCTCCAGATACAGCTAACTCCCAATCAGCCATAAGCTCATCTTTATGAATTTCAATCCATGCTTGGAGAAGCTTCATTTTCGATGAAGGCATGCTTCCTTCAAGAACATCCCCATCTGGAATTGATACAACAACTTCTTGCCCCTGATATTTAACATGGATATGAGGCATTTTGTGTTGCCTGTTATCCATAAAGTACATATAGATGATGATTCCATAAAATGCAGATATTGATGGCATGATATTTCTCCTTTGTAGGGCTTATGCTCCTTTCGAGTATTGACTACGCATTTTCTTTTACAAGCTCTTTATTGCAATACCTGCAAATTTTTGCCTCTTGTTTCACTATCTCGGCACAATAGGGGGATTTCTTACCTTCACCAGAAGATATTGGCTTTTCCTCTACATTTGCTTTGTTTGCTCCAGCAACCAGTGCCGCAATGATACCGATTAAGGGGCAATATCACTGATAGTAGAAAGAACCCTATGCCCGAATGACTTTTATTACTAGCGATAACACCTGCGACAATACTCAAAAAGAGCCAGATGATAAAAATTTCCATTATTTCATTAAGCAGGGTAGACGCTTTGCTGTGGATGCCGATTTATCGAAGTTCTTTGATCGGGTTAATCATGATCTTTTAATGACGCTCCTCGGCCGTAAGGTTAAGGATAAGCGCCTCCTGAAATTGATTAAATGCTATTTGCGTGTTGGGGTTGTTGATAACCAGTGCTATAGTGCTAGTTATGAGGGCGTTCCTCAGGGAAGTCCATTATCGCCACTACTGGCACACTCATGCTCGACCCATTGGATAAAGAGCTTGAGAAACGAGGACATAGTTGCAAGGTATGCCGATGACTTCACCATTTTGGTGACTAGCCGACGTGCAGCAGAGCGTGTACTTCGAAGTATCAGCAAGTATCTGCAAGATGTCTTGAAGCTGGTTGTTAACACAAGCAAAAGCCATGTGGTTAGAACCAATGAATCAAAATTTCTTGGATTCACTTTTCAAGGAAATAGTATTTATTGGCACCCGAAAACGCTCTTGAAGTTTAAAGCGCAAGTACGGAAACTAACAAATCGCAACTGGGGCGTATCCATGGGGTATCAGATATTTAAAATCAGCCAGTATTTACGTGGCTGGATGAACTATTTTGGTATCGCCCGTGGTTATCAACGTTGCGTCGAACTCGACCAATGGATTCGGCGTAGGGTAAGAATGGCTTACTGGCGACAGTGGCGCAGGCCTCGTACTAAAATCAGAGCACTGATGCGACTTGGTGTCCACGTTCGGACAGCTGTTGCCTGTGGCATGACCAGTAAAGGCCCATATCGAAGCTCAAAAACTCCTGGAATTCAGCAAGCATTATCGAATAGCTACCTGAAAGCTCAGGGGTTGTACTCACTTCGGGATGGATGGATTAAGCTTCACCATGCTAAATGAAACGCCCTGTGCGGAGCCGCATGCAGGGTGTTGTGGGGGCTGAGGGTTAGATACCCTTGGCTACCCGATTATGCATTTTATTTGGCACAAGCTTCCCTCATAGCTGAGAATGAAATGATATGCATGCCATTATGCCAGCGCTCGGGATTATTATTGAGGTACTTTTCAAATATTGCCACCACTTGCGCGCCAGTCATTCCTTCAGTGCAGAGCTCAAAATTATTCAATCTTTCTTTCGGTGCTCCGTATAAAGGAGCCAAAAGAATTCCGTCTATTAGGCCTGTCGCGTAAAGATTTTTACTAGCCTGATCTAGAGCTCTAAAAGTGTTGCCTGTTAGGAATCCATTATGGATCAATATGCCTTTTGTATTTTCGGCATTACTGACAAATGGGAAAAGAGTAATGCTAATAATATTCCGTATACTTTTAATCTCATTTTTTACTCCTATGCATAACGACCAAGTTCACCCGCCGAAAACCGCGTAGCGGTTTTTGGTCGGGTGGAACTATTTGTTAGCTGTTTTATCAACCAACTGACCATCAACAAATTTATGCAAAACACTAGCCACCAATGTTTGATATGGCATTCCTTCCCTTAAAGCCCGCGTCTGCAATGAGCGAAGATCCCGAGAGGACAGGCGGATGTTGATCCGGGCATCTTTCTTGAAAGTAGTCTCAGCGACAGCTTGGTGCTGCTTTATTTCCTGTGCAGCATTTTTTGACCGTTTCAGTTCATCACTCTCAAAGGCTTCGAGGATTTCTTTCTCTTCTGAATCAAACTTGTTCATTAAATGCTCCTGAATACTGTTTGGTCGCTTTACGACTGGGAATAATGGTTTTCAAGAATATTTCGTCTTCGCTTTCAACAAAAGGCACGAGGTATGCGTAACCTTCAATAAAAACAACAGAAATCTTCTGTCCTGGATAGCATTCCTGATTAGGATGGTCGTAAATATCTACCTCGTTTCCAAGTTGGATGTTAAGGACGACATCCTCAAATGAAATACTCCTCTCTCGTTTGAGGAGATCATTCTTTTCAGCATTCCACACATAAGACTTCATCCGCAAACATTAGCATGACGTGTGCCGTTTGTCATTTTT
>JAUZQS010000277.1 GCA_030950875.1 Mariprofundaceae bacterium
AAAGGTGTTCACAAGGCTGTAAAGCATGTGAATGATGAACTCGCAAAGGCTGCGATGGGTAGAGATGCTTCAGATCAACGTGGTTTGGATCATGCTTTGATTGCCTTGGATGGTACACCAAACAAAGCCCGTTTGGGTGCAAATGCTATTTTAGGCGTATCGTTGGCAGTCGCGAAAGCCCAAGCTGTAGAGGATGAAGTATCCTTATTCCAGTATATTGGTGGCGAAGATGCCGTATTGATGCCTGTGCCGTGCATGAATGTGATCAATGGTGGCTCGCATGCCGATAACAGCATTGATTTCCAAGAATATATGATTGCACCAGCAGGCGCTTCAAGCTTTGCAGAAGCTATGGATATGGGTGCGGAAGTGTTTCACGCTCTAAAATCTGTGTTGAAGAAGGGTGGTCACATTACAGCGGTGGGCGATGAAGGTGGTTTTGCACCGAATTTGGGCTCCAATGAAGAAGGTATCACCGTTATTCTTGAAGCCATTGAGCTGGTTGGCTTGAAAGCAGGCTCGGATATTGTCTTGGCAAGTGATATGGCAGCATCAGAATTTTATAAAGATGGCGCGTATGTATTGGATGGTGAAGGCGGTCGTAAATTAGATGCTGAAGGCATGGTTGATTTGATTGAGTCATTTTGCAGGCAGTATCCATTGGTGTCGGTTGAAGATGGTTTGGATGAAAATGATTGGGATGGTTGGAAATTATTGACCGAACGTTTGGGTGCTAGTGTGCAGTTGGTTGGTGATGATTTGTTTGTAACCAATCCAGAGATATTAAAGGAAGGTATTGAAAAGAATATTGCCAATGCTTTGCTTGTAAAAGTGAATCAAATTGGAACATTGAGCGAAACCATTGCGGCTGTAACCATGGCACATGATGCAGGTTATCGTTGCATGATGTCGCATCGCTCTGGTGAAACAGAAGATGCTACGATTGCAGATTTGGCTGTTGCACTTTCATGTGGTCAGATTAAATCAGGTTCAGCTTCACGTTCGGACCGTATGGCGAAATACAATCAATTGCTTCGTATTGAAGAGGAGTTGGGTTCGCGTGCAACATATGCTGGCTTGGCTACTTTTTCTAGGGCATAACACGCTAAAAGGTGAGTTGGACACACATGATAAAGAGCTGGCTCCTGCGGGGGCTGGCTCTACTTGTTTTAGCATGGATGGTTTATAACTTGGTGTTTTCTGATCATGGTTATCTTGTTTACCATTCCGAACAGCAGCAAGTGCAGGTATTGCAGTTGGAACTGGCGAAGTTAAAACAACAGCGTGAGACATTGGCGCAGGATATTTTACGGCTGCGTAATGACCCGAAAGCCTTGGAAGATTTGGTACATCGAAATTTGGGTTATTTATACCCTGATGAATTTATGATGATTATGCCTGATGATAACGCAGGCAAAGGAGCACAAAAACATGAGTGAAGTCGTAACACGTTTTGCCCCTAGCCCTACAGGCTTGATGCATTTGGGCAATGTTCGTACCGCTTTGTTAAACTGGTTGTATGCCCGTAAATTGGGTGGTCGTTTCTTACTGCGTTTTGAAGATACAGATGCTTCCCGTTCAGAGACTGAATTTGTCGAAGCTTTAAAACAAGATTTGCAATGGTTGGGCTTGGACTGGGATGGTGATGCACTGTTTCAATCAAAGCATGCAGAGCAACATCAAGATGCTTTGGATGCCTTGGCTGAAAAAGGCTTGGCATACCGTTGTTTTTGTAGTGAAACGCAATTGAACTTAGACCGTAAGCTGGCTACGTCACGAGGTTTGCCGCCGCGTTATTCAGGCAAATGTCGTAAGTTGTCCAACGAAGCGTCTTTGCAGCGTGCGGAATCTGAAAGCTTTGTTTGGCGTTTGGCAATTCACAGCAAAGAGGGCGAAGTGCATGTGCCGGATGCTTTGCGTGGTGATGTGGTGTTTGCTCGTCGTGATTTGGACGATCCCGTTGTTGTGCGCTCGGATGGCACGTTTACGTTCTTGCTTCCCAACGCCATTGATGATGCTGTGGATGGTATTACCCATGCCTTGCGTGGTGATGATCATTTAACCAATTCAGCTTACCAAGTGTGGCTTCTCGAAGCATTGAACTTAAGTGTTCCAATCTATGTGCACCATGGTCTTTTGTTGGGTGAAGATGGTGCGAAATTATCCAAGCGTACGGGTAGTCATTCAGTGGCAGAGTTACGTGAAGAAGGCTTGATTCCAAAGGCTTTGGTGCAAGCTATGACACGGCTTGGGCATCCAAATATTTCCGATGATGCGATGTGCATTGATGATTTACTTAAGGCATTTGATGCCGAACATATTTCGCGCTCATCGGTGAAATGGTCCAATGATGAAATGTGGCGTTGGCACACACGTTTATTACACCACTTGGATGCAGACAGCCTATTACCATTGGTACAAAAACATGTTGCGGCTGCGAATACTAATTTTGTAAGCTTGATTCGTGGTAATTTGGAACGTGCTGAAGATGCCTTGCATTTTATACGTTTATTGGATGTAAAAGTCGATTTTAGTGAACAA
>JAUZQS010000278.1 GCA_030950875.1 Mariprofundaceae bacterium
CAAATGTAGCGATAAATGTAAATAGGGATTCATGCCATCGTTCATTTCGAAGTCACGGTCTAGGAAGTCTTCCATGTCATCAAAGAAAGAATGGTATTCAGGATGCATTTTAATGACCCGTGCAATACGAACTTGCAAAGCGTTCAAAGGCAAATCTGCCTGTGCCTTTTGCCAAGCATCCCAAAATATTTGACGGTGGGCACGTAGCGTTTCGCGGGATGGTTTATATTCTTCTGGCGTGTTCATATGCTTACCCTGACACCTTTTTTTACTATAGCTTATTCAGGATCATAAAATGATTATGATTGGCTGTCATTGTAAAGCGTATCGTGTTTTTAGTCTAGGTTATGTGCAAAACAATGTTAGAGAGCTATGAAGGCTATTAAAATAGCTAAGAGATTTAGGATTGAGGTAATGTAATGTGAACCTGTAAGCCTTCGAGTGTTGGAGATTTCTCAAGTTTGAGACTGCCTCCATAGGTAGTCACTATTTCATTAACAATGGCTAGACCCAAACCGTGCCCAGGCATGGATTCATCGGCTCGAATACCACGATTTAATAAATATTTATATTTGTCTGGGCTCACGCCTGCACCATCATCTTCTACCGTAATCGTAAGTTTCTTATTCGTAACTTCTACTTGGCAATGCACCTTTGAATCAGCCCACTTACAAGCATTTTCTAATAAATTCCCAAAAACCTCCATCATATCTTCGCGATCGCCCTCAATTTTCAGTGTTTTAGGTGTTGTTAGTGTTATTATTTTATCGGGGAACAATTTTTTAAATACATTCAGTAATTCATGCAGATCATCATATGGTTTGAGCCAATGGCTGCCAGGTGACTGACCTGCGGTTCGAGCCCGAGCAAGCTCACGGGTAATACGCTGTTCAATTTGTTGCAGTTGATTTTGAAGTTGTATGTTATCCGTCGTATTTTTTTGCCGTTCGACAATTTGTTGAATGACTGACAGCGGAGTTTTTAATGCATGTGCCAAATCTCCCAAGGCATGTCTGGAGCGCTCCAAACGTTTGTTCATCAATGTTATCAGATGATTTATTTCTTCCACCAAAGGCATGATTTCTTTGGGTGAAGGTGTTGTTATTTGTTGGATTTCCCCTCGTTCTAGTTGCCCAAGTTGTTGGCGAATCCGTAGCAGTGGTCTTAATCCATATCGAATAATCCAGCTTTGTAAAATAAGCAGGGTTAATACAGTCATTGCAGCAAGCATTAACAAACTATCTTGAAAAGCATTGGTCATAGCATCTAGGTGTGAAATATCTTCGGCTATGCGGATGGTTACTGGCTGGTTATGTATCTTGAAGTTTTGTGAAAGGATCAGCAGACGTTGATCTTGTGGACCTGTGACATTGCGAACCAAGGGTGCATTTGTCGGGGTGAGTTTTTCATCCCAAAGTGATCTTGAACGAAAGGTATGACCTGCAACGGTAAGCTCATAGTAGTGCCCTGAAAAGGCTCGTGTATATATATCAGGGATATAATTTTGGTCGAGTGTTGGTTTGGCAGGCGGTTGCCACTTTAAAGCCGCAAGCAGGGATTTTTGATCATGTTCTAGCCGTGACATGAGGTTTTGCTCGCTTAATTTTTCTATTTTTCGATCAATCATAAGTGTTTGAAATGCAAAAAATAATAGCAAGCTTCCTGCAAGGCTAAGCGTGAGGCGTTTATTCAGTGAGTACATGTGTTATATCATTGTTTGTAGCGCGTCAGGATTGAGGTAATAACCCTGTCCTCGACGTGTGCAGATAGCCTCTTTACCAAGCATTTTTCTTAACCTGCTGATATAAACTTCAATGACGTTGCTTTCTTTTTCATCATTATAATCATAGACGTGTTCTAGTAAGTGTGTTGTAGAAAAAATTTTTCTAGGATGTAGCATGAGATAGCGCAGTAAACGAAATTCAATGCCAGTCAGTTCGATGTCTTGCTTTTCATCTGCTGCATCTTGCCAATGAACAGATTGCGTGGATTCATTTAGAAATAACCTGCCAATCGTGATGTTTGTGTGGCTGATACCTGCGGCGCGTCGAATCAATGCTTGTAGGCGTACGATCAACTCCTCAATGTGGAAAGGTTTTGTCAGATAGTCATCAGCACCAGCTTTGAAGCCGTCCACTTTCTCATACCATGCCCCGCGTGCGGTCAAAATAAGTACAGGTGTAGCAATATTCTTTTTGCGCCATTGGGGAAGAATATCCAGACCCGGCAAATCGGGTAGACCAAGATCAAGAATGATCACATCATAAGGCTCTGTTTCACCCATAAATGCACCATCCACCCCTTGTTGAACACTATCAACAGCAAACCCATATTTGCGTAACTGTTGGGTAAGTTCTTGGTTTAAGCTGGCATCATCTTCAATAAGAAGTAAGCGCATTAATCATCTTCCGTTGTTACAATTTTACCCGTTGTTGCATCAACTTTAATCTCTTGAACAACGTGGTTGGCATTTAACATCTCAATTTCGTAAATAAATTGTGTGCCTTTATCTTCCAGCTCAACATCTAATAAAGTGCCAGGGTGGCTGGCTTCAATTTTTTTGAGAATTTGAGATAACGGCAAAATACTTTCTGTACTACGCAGCACACGAATATGATCAATATCATCATCGGCTATGGCTAGCGGCATGGCCGCTACCACGGTGATAAACACCGTGGCAGCAAAGCAACGTAGCGGGGAGGTTAATCTTCCCAAAAGCGGTAACCTGGAATACGTACACTATCTTCATCAAAAGAACCCTGTGAAGCTCCCGAATGACAGGCAAGACAGTTTGAAAATGAACGTACTTTCGCATTTCCTTCTACCATCCGAGTTGGTATTTCTCTATGTCTGTGACGGAAATATGGAGTTTTAGTAATGCGTAAAGGGGTGGTTCTACTGTCAATTGAACGCATGATACTACGACTGAAACGATTCGGCCTTTGATCAGCCGCATTATTTAGTAAATAGGTTTCAATACCTTGAGCATCTTGAGCATCCAACTCTGCATCTTCACCAAAATGATCATCCAGTGTAGTCATTATTTTTATCCATGAGCGCTTTGGCAAAAAGCCTGCTGGATAAGCAAAATGACAAGACGAACATTCATTTTTATAAGCCTTATTGTTCACAGATGAAACGCCTGCAGTTTGTTGTATGAAACCTTTCCCTTCATGCTCATTATTTTCTCCCCATTCTGAGCCATCACTCCATGCGAGTGTTGCCATGGATAGCGAAATGCAACCAAAGAGCAGTATGGTACCCCATAATCGTTTTTGTTTCATGATATTCTCCTTGTTTTTAAATGATATTGTATTTTATTTAGGATTTAACCCGCATCATTCATCCGGGTTAACTTATTGAGATTGAAAAAAGAGCAGGAAGTCGCCTTTTTCTTGTGGCGTACATTGGCGGCCCCATGTCCATTTACAGTTTCGTTTGAACCATTTCTCAATATTCTTTGCATCGTGGAAACGAGATGGGTTTGTGCTTGCAGCCATGGCTTCAATAAGTTTTCCTGTGCGAATATGACTGCCTGTTTTACGAATATCACTGGTATGACACGCTGCACAACTTACTGGCTTGCCAGTTTTTTTCTGAATATGCTGTTCTTGCCACATGGTTTTTCCCTTATTGGCATCAAACTGACTCACCCCTTCACTGTGATATTTATCCAATAACATCGTTACAGTGTTATTGCCAGCAAAGGCGGTTTGGCTGATTGCAAAGCTGATGAAAATGATGAAGACGCTAAGTATCATAAATGATTTCATGTATTTATATTCTCCTTTATTGTTTTCTTGCCTGTAAACATAGATTTTATAAGGTTTGAGCGTTGTAAGATGCTTTCGACAGCGATGCCTAGAAGATGAATAAATACAAGTATTTGTAGCACTTCAAAACACCGGTGATGTGTTGATTGGATGAATACTTCTGTGTTGTAACTTGTTTGTAAGCCATAGAAAGGTCCGACATTCATTTGCAAAGCGATGAGCGATAAACCAGAAATCACCAAAATAAACAGGCTTGCGAGTAAGGCATAAATCATCAGACTGCCTATGGGTGTATGACCGATATCATATCTGGCTTTGAGTTTTATTAAACCCAATAAATGTTCTTTTATCGTTGCAAATGATGGTGTGAAAGATGAAAACTTAGCATGCTTTTCACCTAAGAAACCCCAAATAAGGCGATATAGTAGAAGTCCGGCAATGACAGTGCCTGCAAGAATGTGTACGCGAATATGTTGCCCAATCGCCCACCATGATATGAAAAATGATGTTGCTAAAAGCCAGTGAAATAAGCGAAGGGATAAACTCCAAACTTCTTTTTCATTTTTTGTGTCCATCGGCGAACCTTATGATGCAAACCTGAAATGAAGCTGAAGGCATGGTGGCTGTGTTAAGGTTTAACTAACACCCTGACTTTTTAGATATTCTTCGTAGGTTCCATGATAATCAACAATACCTTCAGGCGTTAATTCAATAATACGTGTTGCCAATGATGATACAAATTCACGGTCATGGCTGACAAATATTAAGGTGCCTTCATACCTTTCCAAGGCTGTATTCAATGATTCAATAAACTCCATATCCATATGGTTGGTTGGTTCATCGAGCAATAATACATTTGGATTTTTGAACATAAACTTGCCAAAAAGCATGCGCCCTTGTTCACCACCAGAGAGCTGCTGAACTTTTTTGTCCATATCATGTTTGGTGAACAGCATACGCCCTAAATTACCACGAATTTCCTGTTCGCCATGCTCTGGTTTTTTCCATTGAGCCATCCAATCAAATAATGTGTCATTATCTTTAAAATCAGCAGAATGATCTTGGGCATAATAACCAATATTTGCATTTTCAGACCATTTAATGATTCCATCATCAGCTTCTAAGTCATCAGCTAAGCAGCGCATGAGCGTGGTTTTTCCGATACCGTTGGGACCAATAATGGCAACACGTTCACCAACTGGAATCATCAAATCAAAATTCTTAAAAAGTGATTGCTCATCAAAGCTCTTGCTCACTTCATTCAGTTCCAAGGCAATCTTGAATAATTTTTTCTCCTGCGTAAAACGTATAAATGGCGTCACACGACTGGATATTTTTACTTCATCTAACTTAATTTTATCCAGTTTTTTGGCACGTGATTGTGCTTGCGTTGCCTTGGAAGCATTGGCTGAGAAACGACGCACAAAAGCTTGAAGCTCCTGAATCTCTTCTTTTTTCTTGGCATTTGCAGTGAGTAATTGTTCCTGAACCAGCGATGCTGCTTCCATATAATCGTCATAATTACCAGGGTATAGGCGGATTTCGCCATAATCTACATCTGCCATATGTGTGCATACACTGTTTAAGAAGTGCCTATCATGTGAAATGATTATCATGGTTGCATTACGAGACATAATCACTGTTTCCAACCAACGAATAGCATTGATATCTAAGTTGTTGGTTGGTTCATCAAGTAAAATGATTTCAGGATCGCCAAACAAAGCTTGGGCAAGCAAAACACGTAGCTTCCAACCCGGAGCAATGGACTTCATCAAGTCGTAGTGTACATCGACTGGAATGC
>JAUZQS010000279.1 GCA_030950875.1 Mariprofundaceae bacterium
TATTCAGCCTTGAGGCTAAAATCACAGCGAAGCACCACTGACAGACATTCCAGATGGCAGAAAATACCGACGAGTTAAGCTCCATGTCGGATCTTGGGTTTACAGACCACTTTTGCCAAGTCACATATTAATGCTATGGTGCGATTGTTCTTTGGAGGATGTATATGATTAAATATTCAATTTTGGCATTCACCCTATTACTAATGAGTGCCTGCACAACCCATGCACCTGTTCATCAGCCTGTTTCAGAGCTAGAGCAAAGAATTGTAAAAGACATGCACATACTAGACAATCAAAGCCGCGTTATATTCTTTTTAGGCGAGTCTATTGGAGCAATAAATGTTGGTTCAAGAATCCCCATGGATATTTTTATTGATGGTAAATTCATTGGAAACCTTGGTCGACGTTCAGATATGGTTGTTGCAGATCTTACGCCAGGCAAACACACTTTATTGGCCAATGGGATGCCTGAGTTTTCCCCTGAAACGAAATACCTAACAAAACCAATGAACGTAAACCTTATCGCTGGCAAACAATCTTTTTATAGAGTCACACTAAAAAGCACGACAGAGTCCTCACAAAAATTATTTGGAATGTTATCACCTTCAGATGCCTATACAGTATCCTTAAAAATTGATAAGAGTGGCAGCGATGACTTATCGAATCATACAGTCGTTGTATTATACAGTGATCCCCTTAGTGAACAGGTTACAGAACCTGTTAGGAACCCCATCCATAAGACCAGCAACAAACCAGAAGTTATATCTAATGATATCGTAGTTAAAATGACTAAGATAAAGGAAATGCACGAAAAAGGTCTTATTACTCAATCTGAATACGACTCAAAAAGAAAAGAGTTGTTGGAAAGTTACTGATTCATTTAACCCGCAGTATTTGTGAATAATTCGAGTTAACAGCCTAAAGCGTAGTAAATGATTGCTCAACTGCTGTCTAACTTCTAGCTTTTGCTGATGTCTAAAGATTCATACACGTATATCGACACCCCTGAAAAACTAATCCAAACATGCGAGCAACTTAAACGTTGTAATGTGTTGGCTGTGGATACCGAATTTCACCGTGAAACCACGTATTATCCAGAATTTGCCTTGTTGCAAATTTATGGCAATGGTCAATGTTGGCTCATTGATCCTATCGTGCTAAAGGATTTGACACCACTTTGGGATGTGCTTTGTGATCCGAATATTCTAAAAGTTTTCCATGCTGCAAGACAGGATATGGAAATTATTTTAAAAGAATCGGGCAAACTTCCATTACCTCTTTTTGACTCACAGGTTGCGGCTGCATTGCTTGGTTTGGGTCAACAAATCGGCTTTGGTAACCTTGTTCAACGTATCGCCAAGAAAGAACTTGCCAAGCAGGAATCTTTTAGTGATTGGATGTCCCGACCACTGCGTCAGAAACAACTTGAATATGCCGCTGATGATGTCATTTGGTTGATGCCTATTTATCAACACTTAAGCGAATCGTTGGAAGCGCGTGGTCGCTTGGCATGGCTGGAAGAAGAGCAAGCTAAATTATGTGATATTGCTACTTATCAAGAAGACAATCATGCACTTTTATGGCGCGTGAAAGGTGCAAACAAGCTCAAAGGGCGAGCTTTGGCGGTATTACGCGAATTAGCAGGTTGGCGTGAAGAACAAGCCAAACAGCGCAATCTGCCCCGTCGCCGACTGATTGCCGATGAACCATTACTCGAAATTGCCCGTCGCGATGAGCTGAATAACGATATTCTTAAGCGCATTCGAGGTTTAACACAGGGTACTGTTCGCCGCTTTGGTGACGATTTAATCCGTATTTGGCAACAAGGAAGAAGCATTCCAGAAGATCAATGGCCCAAACCACACAAGCGCAACCATCATACCACTGGCACAGATTTACGTTTGGAGCTTCTCGATACCCTACTCCGCCTTAAAGCAGAAGAAGGTGATATTTCTGGAAGTATTTTAAGCAATAAAAGCGAACTCGCTGAGTTGGCATCATGGGGCAAGCAACGCAAACTTCCAGAGCCAGAGGTTGCCTGTTTACAAGGCTGGCGGCGCGAGTTGGTTGGTCAAGATTTACTGCATTTATTAGATGGAAAGATCTCACTTCGTATTGATCCTAATAGTGGGAATCCTGTTATTGAGGCGCAAAGTACATTATGAATATCACTTTTTCGATTGATGCTCTGTCACCAGCAGCGGATAAAGCCTGGCGTTTGCAACAAGATGATACTTGGCGCGAATGCACCTATGCAGAACCATTGCAAACCAACGATGCCCGTATTACAGACAAACATACTGCCGAGCATTGGGCTGGTAGACGCATGCAAAAAGACAATGACCTCGGTTTAATTGCCAAAGATAAAGCTGGCATGTTCGATTTTTTGATGCGTGGAACCTTTGCACATGCTGTATTACACCGCCTATCCGCAGCACCTATTCCTGACAAAAAACAAATGATTCAGGCTACAGCAGCACTTGCGCCAGGCACGGCGTGGCTTATTTATCTCAACACTGCAGCGCAATTCAAAGCCATCGATGCCAATCATAGTAAAATCATCGGTAATCTAGATATTGCAGTACGTGGAGAGATTGCCTCAAGTGCTGATTATATTGGCGAAAAATCATCCTTGAATGAAGCACTTATGCAGAATACTTATTTGCAATTTTTAGGTGGCTGGTTGGAGCATCTGAACACATCCAACATGGGCATATTTATACCTGATGTGGAAAAATTAAAGGAAGAATCCGAATACACGAACATTATCCAAAACTGGCAGCCTGAATCAGAAAGTAACGCATAATTTACTCGCTTAACACTCAAAACATCTACGGAGTAATGGTCATGAAAAAAGTTTTAGTCCCCTTTACAGAAGGTGTTGAAGAAATTGAGTTTATCGCCATCGTGGATATCTTAAGGCGTGCTGATATTCACGTAACCACCGCCAGCTTGGATGGTCAGGTCGTG
>JAUZQS010000028.1 GCA_030950875.1 Mariprofundaceae bacterium
CATTCGCTGTAAAGAGAGAATGGCGATAAATATCAATAAAGCCAAAACAATACGCCAAAGCACATGGCGATGTGGCACGTTTTACTCCTCGAAGAGCACGCCTCGCATGCGATCCAATTCTTCAAGTACTCGTCCGCTACCTAGTACCACGCAATGCAGGGGATTGTCGGCAATAGTAACTGGTAAACCAGTTTCTTCGCGCAACAGTTGGTCTAAACCAACCAAAAGCGCACCGCCGCCCGTTAACATAATGCCTTTATCGACAATATCAGCAGCCAATTCAGGCGGCGTGCGTTCCAAGCAGACTTTGACACCTTCAATAATTGCGTTCACGGACTCGGTTAATGCTTCAAGAATTTCGGAGTCATCCAACAGAAGATTTTTTGGCACGCCATTGATTAAATCACGCCCTTTCACTTCCATCTCACGACGTTCTTCTTGTGGGTATGCACTACCCAATTGCATTTTAATTTTTTCTGCCGTAGGCGACCCAACCAATAGGCTATATTTGCGCCGCAAATGATTGATGATGGCATCATCCATTTTATCGCCACCGACACGAACGGAGCGAGAATATACAATCCCACCATAACTAATGACTGCGATTTCCGAGGTTCCGCCACCGATATCTACAACCATAGATCCAGATGCTTCTGTGACAGGTAAATCTGCACCAATAGATGCTGCCATTGGCTCTTCAATCAAATACACTTCACGCGCCCCAGCAGATAAAGCAGATTCTCGAATTGCACGGCGCTCCACAGGTGTTGAACCATAGGGAACACAAATAACAATGCGCGGTGCTATACCCCAAGAACGCTTATGCACTTTGCGAATAAACTGTTTTAGCATTGCTTCTGTAATTACAAAATCAGCAATCACGCCGTCTTTTAAGGGGCGAATGGCAGAAATAGAGTCAGGCGTACGGCCTAACATACGTTTTGCTTCTGTGCCGACAGCTAAAATTTTGCGGTTTTTTCGTCCACCACCTTCATAAACGGCGACGACGGATGGTTCGTCAAGCACAATGCCTTCGCCTCGAACATAAATCAGCGTATTGGCTGTGCCGAGGTCAATTGAAATATCGCGGGAAAAAATACCAAAAAACTTTTGTAACATAATAGGCAACCTGTATGGGGAAATATTTGGCTAGCATAATTGCCTAACCTGTGAAGGTAAAGTATAGCTTTATAAATGGTCATATTTAGGAGCCATTTGCAAAAGTCGTGATCGGCAATCTGCTTCCATTCTCTGACGCACTACAGGCTGAATTTTTCGGTGTATGGAACCACCATGCCCCTCAATTCAGCCTGCAAATTCACTTAAAGTGGGATTGTATCTTATCCACCCATATTTTTACAAATGGCTCTTAGGTTGTTGTATTTTCAATGAAATTGGCTTCTTTTGGGCTTACTTATTCAGATAATGATGGCTATTTTTTTGCGCTAGTAGCTCGGTTGACTGTTGCTGTAAGCGCCAATCATAGACGGTAGTAAATGCCATAACCTGCTGCACATAACGCCGTGTTTCATTAAATGGTATGAGTTCCACCCAAATATTCATGTCTTTTACTGGCATTTGGTCTTGCCATCGTTTGACGCGTGTTGGGCCAGCATTATATGCAGCAATGGCTAAAACAGCTTGGTTATCAAAACGTTTTAATAAGTATTTTAAGTATAAAGACCCTAGTCGGATATTGATGGGCGTTAGAAAAAGGTCTTGTTTGTCAACTTTGCCGAGGCCAGATTTTTTTGATATATAATCCGCTGTTGTTGGCATTAATTGCATCAAGCCGCGCGCTCCTCTATGCGATAGAGCATTGGCATTAAATACTGACTCTTGTCGAATAACACCCCAAATGAGTGAACTTTGTAAGCCGGTTTGTTTGGCAATGTCTTGAACATCATTTAAATAGGCTAAAGGAAACCGTAAGGCGAGTGCATTATAAGCTCCCGTACGTGCTGCGGCTTGGACGGTTCGCTCATACCAGCCCCAAGATGCAGCTAGTTGTAGCGCTTGCCGCCAAGTTTGACGTGATGCATTGCGTAAACCTTGCGCCCATTCGCGGCTGGCTTTATTCGTTTCATGTAATTGAAACCATTCATAAGCTCTTTGAATATAAGGTTCTTTTTTTAGACTGGTAAGGGATGATCGTTCTACAGGTTTTTCATTCATATGATAAGCTTTGCTCAAATGATCCGCACTTAAAAAACTATAATAACCCCGTCCAGAGGCTGTTTTCTCGAATAATAACTCGGCGGCGGTATTTTGATTTAAGGCTTGTAAAGCATAGGCTTGCCAATACATCCAGCGGCTACGTAACTGCTGTGATTCTGGCATGGCTTGAATGGCAGTAACAATTTGTTGCCATTGTTGCTGTAGTAATAATATACGCACATGCCAAGCTCGTGTTTCATTATTCTGGAATTTCTCACTTAGGTTGGCAAGCCATGTTGCGGATTGAATGTTGTGTTGTTTGGCTGCGCGCAATGCAATTTTACGTTGTAAATAGCCAAATTGTTTCGCTGTTAAATGTTTTTTCAGGTCTTTTAAAGACTGCCAAGATGCAACAATATTAGTGGCTGATAAGCGGCGAAGCGCATCTTTGATTATGGGATAAA
>JAUZQS010000280.1 GCA_030950875.1 Mariprofundaceae bacterium
CCAGAGTTTAATTGTACATATGTACCAATGGGGTAAAGTGAAATAGACTCAATGAGTGCTTTGAGCATCATGGGGTCAAAAGATTTTTTATGATGTTTAACGATTTCACGAATAGCATCTCGGGGCAGCAAACGAGCCCGATATGGGCGGTAATGAATGAGCGCTTCAAACATTGAGAGTACACCTGTCAAACGAGCGCTCCATGCAATCTCTGAGCCTGATAAACCACTTTCGCCACGGCCATCATAACGTTCGGGGCTTTGTGATGCCGCTTGTAAAATGCAAGGGTCTGTAATATTGCATTGCTCAAGAAAATGATGGCCATTTTGAGCGGCCTTTTTGATTTCGGCTAGCTCGGATTTATTGAGGCGCTCTTTTTTATGGCGAATGTCAGGAGAGACTTGTGCCATGCCGATATGGTGTAGCATGGCAGCTAAGGTGTGGGCTCGTAGTTCATCATGTTCGAGCTTTAAACGTTGTCCTGCCTTAATAGCATAGAGCATCATTAAAATAGATTTTTGTACCAAACTTCCAAGATCTTCATCAATCTGCCTGATTTGTTGGGTTTGTTGGGCAATGTTTAATTCGAGTCTGTCCATGATGTGTTGCTGCTCATCATCAATCAGTTGAGATAGTAGCTTGCTGACACACTTAGATAATGGACTGATATCGGTAGTAGTGTTTTGCTGGGCATGTTTAAAGATCGTAAGTACATGTTGTGTGCAGTCATTTAACCAATGAACATTAGGATTTTGTGATGTTTTGTTATCAGCATGATGGGTGAGCTGAGATTGAACAACCTCTGGAATGGATGGCTCTTCATCAATGAGTAAAGAATCCTTGTTTGATGGTGTTGCTGCTTGTAGCGGTATGGGTTGTAAACCTTCATCAGGAAGTAGTGTTTCAAATGGCGTGCGGTCTTCTTTAGGTGAGTTCAATGCCTGGCTAGGATGTATTGCCTTGCTTTCGTCTGGGTGTTGATGAGATCGTAGTAGGTCAATATATTTAGCCATGTTAACAAGGATACCTTTGCATGGTTGCTTCTACCAGCTTGCTGTCTAAAACAGATGCATTTTCACGCATGCCAAGCAATAAACAACGATCCATTAAATGATTGATACGACGAGGAATACCAGTGGTGTGTTGGTAGATTTTTTCAACGGCTTGGCGGGTCAAGATTGCTTGTGTGCAGCCGGCCGTGCGTAAACGATGTAAAATATATCGCGTGGTATCCTGAGACTGCATCTTTTGTAGATTTAAGTGAAGTGCAATACGTTGTTGTAGTTGGGGTATTTCTGCTATTTTCCGTTGTAATTCAGGCTGCCCTACAAATAATAATGACATGAGAAAACGCCCGCCAAGCTGAAAATTTAGCAAAAGGCGAAGCTCTTCAAACGTTTCCAGAGAGGGGATGCTTTGTGCTTCATCAATGCAAATCAATGTGTCGCACCCCGTTTCCGCATTTTTAACAAGGTGTTTTTGAAGCGTGTGTAGCATGGAAGTACGGTCGTTTTGTTTGGGGTTTAGGCCGAGTTGATGGCAAATTTCAAAGAGCATTTCTATCGATGTAAGACATGGATAATTGATGAGGGCGATATCAAAGCGATGCTCTGGCAAGCTGAGTAAAATACGTTGTGTTAGCGTGGTTTTACCACATCCAATACCCCCTGTGAGGGCAATGGCGCCTTTGCGTCGTAAGATAGCATCTTGAAGATCTTCGCGAAGCATTCGGTGAGCATCTGATTCGAAAAAGAAACGTTCATCTGCGACATTTTCAAATGGAAAGAGATTAAGTTTCCAATGTTCAAGGTACATTATTTAACCTCCTTGTTACACATGAGCGCGATGATTCTTAGTGACATAGTGAATTCAAATTCCTTGATATAATTTTCCATTAAATTAGCAAGTTTAAGGCCATCGGTATCATTACTCCTAACGTACATTTTTAGCGCGCCTTTTTTAAGTAATGAGATCTATGTGATATAGCTATTGAGCATCAATACCCAACTTTCGCTACAATATCGCAAATAGTAATGGGGTGCGTCAAGTTTATTGTATTTTAAGTAGAAAGAAGGCATACTTCAGGTCTTATGTCTACATAGTGTTATAAGCTATTGATAAATAAAGATAAGAGGCTTTTATTGCGCGCATATATGCATATGTTTATAAGGAACTTATTACTTTTTTCAGCGTGCTTTGGAGCCTTTGTTATATCTGGGTGTCGTACGATTGTGCCTGATCCAACAATGCCAGTGAGGGCACATCAAGTGTCTTTACCAGAATACACTATGCACAATATTGGTTCTCAATATATAGCTGAATCGCGGGCAGTACGCTTTACTGATTTGAATCAAGATGGCTTTCTAGATGTGCTTGTGGGTGGTCGTAAATCTGTTGATGGCTTTCATGTTGAGTGGGGCGATGGCGCAGGGCATTGGCGTGTTCAGAATGGCCCAGTAACGAGTATGCAGCCGAGAGATTTTGCTGTGGGCGATGTCAATGGCGATGGCCGATTGGAAGTTTTGATTGGTGGTGATGGCGACCAGAAAGGCTTGCAGATTTGGGCACTAGATAAGGATAATAAAGATTGGAAGCTATTGTCCGTTCCTATTGAGGCAGGCTTGTTCGATGGGCTTGCATTGCAGGATATGAACCATGATGGCTGGTTGGATATTGTGGCTGTACGTTTTGATAATGAACGTGATGGTGGTGTGTATGTTTTATTGAACGATGGTCGAGGCGGTTGGTCGCCGAATATGGGACCAATGGTGGCTGGGTTATTTACGGATGTCGCGGTGGCCGATATTAATGCCGATGGTGCGATGGATATTGTTGCTTCAAGACGTGGTGGTTTGGGAGCGCGTACAGAAGGTGGAGATTGGAGCCAAACAGGGGGTGTGCAGATTTGGTATGGTGATGGTTCGGCTCGCTGGGAGCCAAAAGCATTGCCAGTGGGCGCGGATGCTGAAAGCGTGACAGTTGCAGATGTAAATGGGGATGGTCGTTTGGATGTGATTGCTGGCCTATATCAACAAGGCATTGTCATGTGGTTGGGTAAAAAAGATGGCTGGCAACGTCGAGTGATAAGTTCGAAAGGAAGTTGGGGCGATATTCGTGTGGGCGACCTAAATAGTGATGGAAAAAGAGAGTTGGTGGCATCATCCAAAGATGGTAGAGGCTTGGCAGTATGGCATTGGTTGTCTGGCCGTTTTGTCCCTAAACAGCATTTGGTTCCTGCTTATGGTGTGTATTACGGATTAGATTTGGGCGATGTTCGCAATGATGGGGATTTGGCGGTTGCGGCCGTGCGTGCAGATGGAGGCTTGGAAATATGGTCGGGTTTGAAAGCCGTTCCAGAACCCGTTAAAGTGTTTCAAGGTGGTAAGCTTGGTGAGAAACTTTCAGTGTTTTATGATTCTGGCGACGCTGCTTTAAACACAAAAGCCTTGGAAAGTTTGAAGGCCTGGGCAGGGAATGTTGGTAGTCTTTCTGGGCTACATTATGAAATTGAAGGGTATGCCGATGTACGCCCGATTCATTCAGATTTATATCCGAATAATAGAGCGTTATCTCAGGCTCGTGCTGAGTCGGTTGTGGCTTGGCTGAAGGAAAAAGGCGTGCCTATGAAGGCATCGCAGGTTCATGTGGTGGGTGCAGATGATCCTTTGCCCGTAGGAACTGATCCGCTTTCTCTAAAATTAAATCGCAGGGTTTTTGTGCAGGCATACAAAGTTGAGCGTGTGCGTCTTCCAGAAGTGCAAGCTAGGGATAATTCAAATGATCTTTTTCACCTTGATGAAAATAAAGTATTTAAAACAATTAATGGTGTTGCTGGTTACCGAATAGGTGCGGGTGATTTGCTAGCACTGACTTTTTGGCAAGGCGGAAAAAGTACTGAGTATAAGGTGACAGTACAGGTGGATGGAACAGTATCTTTGCCTTATCAAGCGGCATTGCAGGTATCTGGCTTAACCTCGCGGGAAGTGGATGAACATGTCACAAAGATTCTTGAGCGCTTTGAACGCAAGCCGCGTGTGGATGTGTTGGTTCTCAAAGCCCAAAGTAAAACAGTGAGTATTTTTGGTGAAGTACAGAGCCTTACACGTCAGCCCACAGGGCCAGGTACGTATTTTTTAAAGGGTAAGGAAAGCTTGGTGAATTTCTTGTCGCGTGCTGGCGGGCCTGGAAAAGACGCCGATTTAACCAATGTTCAGATTTTGCGTGATGGTAAAACTGTGAAACTGAATTTGGATAAAGCCATCAAGCAGGGTGACTGGAAAGAAAATGCCATACTGGATGATGGAGACACTATTTTTATACCTTCATTGGCTCAGTCCAAGCGTAGGGTTTATGTGTTAGGCGCCGTTGCAAAACCTGGGATTGTTGAATTTATAGGCGATATTAATTTCTTGGATGCAATAAGTAAAAGTGGGGGGATGAGTAAGGATGCTTCTTTGTCAGATATTCGGGTATTACGAGCTAGCAGGGATGCTCCGTTGATTTTACCTATTGATTTTAAACGTTTTATGGAAAAAGGCGATTTATCACAGAATATTGCTTTACAGGATAAAGATATGTTGATTATTCCGAACCGCCCAATTACCAATTGGAATCAGTGGATTGCGCAGATGTTACCAACTTTTAATGCTATTCTGGCCCCAGTGAATCTTGTTACTCAATACAAAACCCTTCAATTGTTAAGTAAGCGGCCGTAAGAAATGACACAGGCATCAACAGCTATAAGCGGTTATGAGCTTAACCTTGAGGAATATTGGCAGGTTTTTCATAGGCGGCGTTGGTTTATTGTATTCTGTGCAGTTTCTATTGGCCTTTTTAGCGCATTATTCACATGGGTGAATCAGCCATCTGCATTATACAGATCTACATCATCGATTAAAATTGAAGCTTCATGAAATATGGCTGATTTTTTTATGCACGGGGGATCTTCGCGGTCGTTTAACGATATGACAACACAGCTGGTTTTGATTCAGTCGTATGCGTTGATGGAACGCGTGGCGCAACATTTAGCATTGATTCCGCCTGCATTAACCCGTGAAGAAGTTCGCGCAAATCCTGATTACGTCGATGTAATTTTGAATCTGAAAGATAGTGTGACTGCTGAGCAAGATGGTGATACGGGTATTATTAATATTTCGGTTGTATCTGGAAATGCCAATTATGCCAAAGA
>JAUZQS010000281.1 GCA_030950875.1 Mariprofundaceae bacterium
TGTATCAACATTGTGAAGAAAATAAGCAACAAGATGAGCAAGGAGGATGGAGATGGCGGTAAGTCGTAGAGCTTTTATTAAGACGAGTGCAGCACTGGCAGCTGCAGCATCAATTGATGTGAGTTTACCTGGGTTGACTCAAGCGATGGATTTTGATGCAGCGAAAAATACCATTCGTTGGGATAAAGCACCGTGTCGTTTTTGTGGTGTGGGTTGTGGCGTGATGGTTGGTACGAAAGACAATCGTATTGTGGCGACGCAGGCAGATCCGAAAGCTGAAGTGAATAAGGGTATTAACTGCATTAAGGGTTATTTTTTATCCAAGATTATGTATGGCAAGGATCGTTTAACAACGCCCTTATTGCGTATGAAAGCTGGCAAGTTTCATAAAGAAGGTGAATTCACACCTGTTTCTTGGGATGTGGCTTTTGATATTATGGCCGAAAAGTGGAAAAAGACATTGAAAGATAAGGGTCCAGAAGCTATTGGTATGTTCGGATCTGGGCAGTGGACGATTATGGAAGGTTATGCGGCCTCCAAGCTTATGAAGGCTGGGTTTCGTTCCAATAATATTGACCCCAATGCCCGTCATTGCATGGCTTCTGCGGTAGGCGGATTTATGCGCACCTTTGGCTCCGATGAGCCGATGGGTTGCTATGATGATTTTGAGCATGCCGATGCTTTTGTATTGTGGGGCTCCAATATGGCGGAGATGCACCCTATTTTATGGACTCGAATCACGGATACACGTTTAAGCAAACCTGATTCGGAAGTGCATGTTCTCTCCACGTATGAGCATCGCTGTTTTGATTTGGGTGATAATAATATGGTGTTTACACCGCAAACCGACATGGTGATTTTAAACTATATCGCCAATTATATTATTCAAAATAAAGCTTATGATAAGAAATTTATGGATAAGCATGTGAATTTTAAAACAACAATCACAGATATTGGTTATGGCCTACGCCCTGATCATCCTTTAGAGCTTAAGGCTAAAAATCCGGGCAAAGGCACGATGAGTGTTAGTTCTTTAGATGAATTTGCCGAATTGGTGAAACCTTACACTTTAGAATACGCATCTGAATTATCCAGTGTTCCTAAAGAGAAGCTATTACGTTTGGCCAAACTTTATGCCAACCCGAAAAAGAAAATTACATCGTTATGGACAATGGGTTTTAATCAACATACCCGTGGCGTTTGGACCAATAGCTTATTGTATAATATTCATTTATTAACGGGTAAAATTTCAGAGCCTGGCAATAGTCCCTTTTCATTAACAGGCCAACCATCAGCTTGTGGTACAGCGCGAGAAGTGGGGACATTTTCACATCGATTGCCTGCTGATTTGGTTGTGAAGAAGAAAGAGCACAGAGATTTTGCTGAAAAAGTGTGGAAATTACCCGAAGGTACCATTCCTCCTAAACCTGGTTACCATGCTGTACAGCATAATCGTATGCTTAAAGATGGTGTGATCAATGCCTATTGGTCGATGTGTAATAACAATGTGCAAGCCGCAGCCAACATGAATGAAGAAACGTTGCCTGGCTATCGTAATCCAGATAATTTTATTGTTGTGTCTGACCCTTACCCAACCGTATCTGCGATGGCGGCGGATTTGATTCTTCCAACCGCTATGTGGGTAGAAAAAGAGGGAGCGTATGGTAATGCTGAGCGTCGAACGCAAGCTTGGCGACAACAAGTGTCAGCACCTAAGGGTGCGAAATCGGATCTTTGGCAATTGATGGAATTTTCCAAACGTTTTAAAGTGAAAGAGGTTTGGTCAGAAGATTTAATTGCTAAAAAACCTGAATACCGCAACAAGACCTTATACGATGTTCTTTATCGCAATGGTAATGTGGACAAATTCCCAACTCAGAAAATCACGGATGATCGTGGCAATGTGTATGCCAATGATGAGATGGATGATTTTGGTTTTTATGTGCAGAAAGGATTGTTTGAAGAATACCGCCGCTTTGGCGTGGAAGGCCCAAAAAAAGGTCATAATCTAGCTGCATATGATCAGTTACAGATTGAACGTGGTATGCGCTGGCCAGTGATCAACGGTAAAGAGACGAGGTGGCGTTACCGCGAAGGTTACGATCCGTTGGTTCCAGCTGGTAAAGACTTATATTTTTATGGGCATAAAGATGGCAAAGCCAATATTATTTTTGCGCCTTATGAACAGCCACCTGAAATGCCTGATAAAGCGTTTGATATGTGGTTGTGTACAGGCCGTGTTATTGAACATTGGCATTCAGGATCGATGACGCAACGTGTGCCTGAGTTGTACAAAGCTATGCCTGATGCATTGATTTACATGCATCCTAAGGATGCAAAAAAACGTGGTTTTAAACGTGGTGAGCTGGCAAAGGTGGAAAGCCGACGTGGTGAAATTACCGCATTGGTTGAGACGCGTGGGCGTAACAAACCGCCTGAAGGCTTAATTTTTGTACCGTGGTTTGATGCGCGTCGCTTGATCAATAAAGTCACACTGGATGCCACGGATCCACTATCCAAACAAACGGATTATAAAAAGTGCGCTGTGCGCGTTGTTAAGGTGTAAGGGGAAATCTGATGAAAAAACTATCCATTGTTATTTTACTTTTAATCTCTTCAAGCTTGGCATGGGCGGGTGCTACTAATGTGGTATCTTTGCGTGGTGATGTAGCGTTAGATGCACCTTCGGTGACGACCGCGACAAAAGAGTGGTTGGTTGATGGAAAAATTAATCGCGAATATGCTCAGCAACCGCCACTGATACCACATGACATTGAAGATTTTAGTATTAATCAGAAGGGCAATGATTGCCTAAGCTGCCATAATTGGAATTCGAAAATGCCAGGAGCCACCAAGGTTGGGATTTCGCACTTTTTAACACGCGATAATCATACCTTGGCGAACATCTCACCGCGCCGTTATTTTTGTACACAGTGCCATGTACCACAAAAAGATGCCAAGCCACTGATTGGCAATATGTTTAGATCGTTGGCTGAATAGTAGGGTATATTATGATCTTTAATTTAGCATCACATGCCCACTATGTTTTTAATAAATATACAGGAGTTTGAAAATGAAAATGAAAATGAAAATGAATAAATTAATTTTATTGCCTTTAGTCGTATGTTTTTCAGGTCTATCTTATGCTGCCGACTGGACAACATCTGGAGATTTACGAGAGCGTTATCAGTCGTTTAATAACTATGATTTCAATTCGGCGAAAGTTGATAAGCAAAATTGGGAATTTGATTCTCGCTTATACATCAAGACAAAAGGCGATTTTGGCAATGGCGTGAGTGTATTTTTTCAGCCGCAAGCAATTGCGATACAAAATAATACTCAAGCCAATGGCACACAAAACTTTTCACAAGCAGACCTTTTGCAAGCTTATATCCAGTATGATGTGAGTGATTTCTCCGTGCGTTTGGGTCGTCAGCAGCTTGTTTATGGTGATCAGCGTCTATTGGGTCATTTGGGCTGGAAAGATGTTGCACGCACCTTTGATGGTGTGAAGGGCATGTATAAGTCTGGCGATATTTCGTTGGATGTATTTGCAGTTCACCCCGCTGATATTGTAGGTATGACACCATCAACAGGGGCACCACAGGGGAAATCATTGGTGACTTGGGAGGATCGCAGCTTAATAGGTGCTTATGGCACATACATTGTGGCACCTAAATCGGGCATTGATGCTTATTTTATTAACTGGACTCACAATCAGAATGCTGCTGTAGGTAAAGGCCGCAATATCAATACTTTTGGCACACGGTTGTTTGGTAAGAGCAATGGCTTCGATGCTACTGGTGAAGCTGTTTTTCAAACAGGGACTTGGTCA
>JAUZQS010000282.1 GCA_030950875.1 Mariprofundaceae bacterium
CTAGCAAGAAGCCTTATTGATAATACTTGGCATGCAGAGGGTTTCTTCCGCCACAATCGCTCTCATCGCCCCACAGTGTGCTGTCATTGCTTTGAACATTCATATGAGCATCGTGTAATCGTCTTTCAGTAATGCCCGTACCACGCAAATCGGTTCCGTTTAATTTGCTGCGCTGTAAATCAACTGCAAATAAATTACTAAAGCTAAAGTCTGAATAACTTAATTCGGCAGAACTGAAATCGCTTCCTGAAAATAGGGCATTTGAGGCGCTGGAATGACTTAGGATAGCGCCTGAAATATGTGCATTAATCGCCTGAATATGATCTAAGTCAGCATATGATAGGTCAGCCCAGCTCAAATCACTATGATTCAAACAGCAGGCATATAAATCACTATGCGCTAGGTTGGCACTCATCATGTTGCTATGGCTTAAATCTGAATGATGTAGGTTGGCATGCGATAAGTCGGATGATGAAACATCTATATATTGTAGATTGGAATTTGAAATCTCAATGTGAGCCAGTTGGCAGCCATGCAATTGCAAGGAACGCAAATCAAGTTGCGATTGGGGAACAATAATTTCTGGTAATAAATTATATAAAAATGCATGCAGGCTACGCATATAAGCTACTTGCTTAACATCTTGCATGTCCGATCTTTGAATCATTTGGGAGCATGCTTTAAGAATGGCATGGTAACCTTGATCTTTTTTAAGGATGTCTGCGGATTGTTGGGTATATTGTTGTAAATCATGCACAGCAACACGCATTTCCAACTCATCATTGACTGGAATATGTTTGATATGTTCGAGTAATTGCCTTAATTCGGGTGAACATTCTGGTGAATACTGTGCTGCTGCTTGCATAAGACATCTATCGGTAAAATCATATCAAACTGAAGGGCGAAATTTATTTTTAACTGCGCCCGTACATTTCATTCAATGGTTTTGATTGTGTCCAACATGCATCATCCATATTAGGCATTTTCTGCATACGCCAGCACCAATTATTTTTCAGTGTTCCGGGTGTGTTAAAACGTGCGCTTGTATCCAATTCCAATAAGTCTTGCATAGGAATAATGGCCAAAATGGCTGGTGATGCGAGTGCCGCACGAATCACAGGCCATGGCATGTCTTCAGCTGTGATACCCAAGTAAGCCAGCAAATGTTGGCGCTCACCATCAGAAGCCGCTTGCCACCAGCCCATCGTGGTATCGTTATCATGGGTGCCTGTATAAGTGACCATATCATAGCTATGTTGATGGGGGAGGTAAGGGTTGTCCGCACCGCCACCAAAAGCAAATTGCAGAATTTTCATGCCAGGTAGATTGAATTTTTTGCGTAAAACATGAACCTCTTCGGTAATCATGCCCAAATCTTCAGCAATCAACGGAAGCTGACCAAATGTGTCTTGCAGGGCTTGCAATAGTTCATCGCCAGGTGCTTTTCGCCATACACCTTCAATACCATCTTCACGATGCCCAGGAATTGCCCAATAGGCCTCCAAACCACGAAAGTGATCAATGCGCAGCATATGCATGCGTTTGATTTGAACGCGAACCCGCTCAATCCACCAACTAAACCCAGAATCCTGCATTTTATCCCATAAATATAATGGGTTGCCCCAGCGTTGGCCTGTTTCGGAAAAATAATCAGGGGGTACGCCTGCAACTTGATCACATAGACCCTCTTCATTGACTGTGAAAAAATCACGGTTCGCCCACACATCGGATGAGTCATGCGCAACATAAATAGGCAAATCACCGAATAATTGTACGTCGCGTGATTCAGCATAAGCTTTGATAGCCTGCCACTGCTCTGCAAACAAAAACTGTTCAAAAATAACTTGGTGAATATGTGCTAGCAGGGTATGGGATGCTTCTTTTAATGCTTTAAATTGACGATCACGCAAGGCCTGCGGCCAATCCCACCAAGCCATACCTTCATGAACAACTTTAAGCGATGCAAACAAAGCATAATCTTCTAACCAGTCTTTGTTTTCTTGCCTAAATAGATTGATTTTTTCGCGTAACGCAGCGTTATCTTCAGCTTCTTGCCAAAAATGCAATGCCGCCTTGGCGCGTGCTGTTGCCAAGACCAAGTTACCTTGAATAATCGCTTCAATATCACTCTCTGTTAACCAGTTTTTCTGTACAGTTTGCCGCAAATCAATCAAGTCTGGATTGCCTGCAGAAGAAGATAATGATTCATAAGGCGAGCCATGACTATGCGTTGGCCCCAAAGGCAAAAATTGCCAAATGCGGTAGCCACCTGCGATTATTTGATCAACAAATTGCCGAGCCTCTTCGCCCAAGACGCCATGTTTAAATGGGCCGGGTAGGGAAGTGATGTGAAGTAAAACGCCTGACCGACGCTGTTTAAGGCATGATGTCATTCGCTTCCAGCTCCGCCACGACGCATGGCACCACCACCTTCGGCATCACCACCACCTTGTGAAATGGCATGATCAAGGTTTTCAGGTACTGCACAATCCATCAATTGATAAAGCTTCTTCAAATGTTTGCGGTATAATTCATCAAAATCACGAACAGCTCCGGATGGATTATAGTCACCAAACCACCAGCACCAATCAGAGCCTTCACAAATACGCAACTGCTCTTTGACAGCCTCGGCTACTTCTGGGTTTAAGTGTTCGATGCGTGTATCAAATACTTTTTTCGCAGCAATCAATAACTCCCAAGCACTTGTTTTGGCGCGGTCACCAATCCATGTGGATAAATTACCATATACCCATGAACCAGAAACAAGTTTCTTAAGTTGTGTTTTAGCTGGATTATTTACCAAGTATTCACTAAATGTTGTTAATTCATAATCATCATGCTGGGCAATCGTTTGATAGAGTTCGACAAGAAATGGCACGCCATTTTCATGGAAATGTTCCCAAGCATTTTCGCCATCCATAATGATTGGTACGATAGGATTCTTTATGCCTTGGGTGCGATGTTTAATTTCAGCAAGTTCATGCATAAAATTCGCTACAGCATCTTCCGTAGCCCATTTTGAATATTCAAAACCAATCAAATCAGATAAGCGATCATCACGGAAGAAACAGCTTATTTGCTCATCGCCTTTACCGACCAACCAAGGTTGATAAAGCTCATGCGGATGTTGTTCTCGTAAATTGTAACCCAAGGAGTGGTGTAATACCGCCTCACCTGTTGCGCACCAATCAAAGCCAGCATTGCCAAACAAAGCCAATGTTGCTTCTGAAACAGCTCCCTCAGCAGGCCAAACGCCTTGTGGCTTGTGTCCAAAACATTTTTGATGAGACGCTAAAGCCAGCTCAATATGCTCTATAGCGCGCGCTTCGCCATCAGGGTATTGCTCTTTTGGAATAAGTGCATCTGGGACTGTTTCGCGAGCTGTCTCAAAATCAAGCATGAGTGGAATGATGGGGTGAGCATAAGGTGTTGTAGTGAGTTCAACCTTACCACTTTCCACCAAGCGTCGGTGAGACTTTGGAATTTCATTGAGTAGTGAGGAAATAAG
>JAUZQS010000283.1 GCA_030950875.1 Mariprofundaceae bacterium
CATTCCGCAGCATGAAGTCCGAACTGGGCATGCGCCCTGTTTATCACCAGACCACGGAACGCGTGGAGGGACATATCTGGATCACGTTGCTGGCTTACCATCTGGTACATTCCATTCGCCTGCGCCTGAAAGATCATGATATCCACGACAGCTGGAAAACGTTGCGCTGCACCATGCGCGGCCATATGCGTGTCACGACAACCATGCGCACCAGGCACGGTGAGACAATACACCTCAGAAAAGCCGCCAGACCGGAAGCATGGCAGCAGGCCATCTATCAGGCGCTGGGACTCAACCAAAATCCGGGAGGAATCATGAAAACCATCGTGCCCGACTGACGAGACACAAACGTAGTGCCAACGCCCATTCCCTATCAGGTTAAATCTGTTGCGGAATATGAGTTCTACAAGCTGTGGTGGCAAAGATAGGTTAGCAAGAGTTATACCGGACAGTAGTGATCTGGAATATAAACATTCGACCATTCCCGAATGGGATTTCGTTGCCCTACTGGCCAAACGAAGCGGCTGTTTCATACTACTGGATATCAATAATATTTACGTCAACAGCGTCAATCATGGATTCGATCCTGTACGCTTTATTGACGTGATTCCCGCCGATCTGGTGGGTGAGATGCATCTGGCCGGTTTCTCGCGCAAAGAGAGTCTGCCCGTGCCGCTGTTGATTGATTCGCACGATCATCCGGTTTATCCCGAAGTATGGGATTTGTATCAATACGCGGTAGGTCGAATTGGCCTTAAACCAACCTTGATCGAATGGGATGCACATATCCCTGCATTTTCAGTATTGCAGGATGAAGCTCATAAAGCAGAACAGGTAATGTATGAAGCCAATGCCATCACTTGCTGAACTGCAAGACCAGTTTTTCAACAGCGTCATGCATGATGATGATGCAGTATCGGCATGGATTGTCGATCACGGTTTGCCAGCCACACAACGCATGCAGATGTATAAACACATGGTGGAAAACACGCTGTCAGAAGCACTAGCCACCAGCTATCCCGCGATATTGGCATAGGTCGGCGCGGATTTATTTGCGCTGGCCGTAGATCGTTATATGCGGCGCTATCCGCCCGAGAGCGGTAATCTGCAAGATTATGGCGCACATTTCCCCGCTTTCCTGTCCGATATGCAGGAAACTGCATCCTTACCATATCTGAGCGATGTCGCACGTCTGGAATGGGCTCGCCAGCTATGCTATCTGGCGGCCGATACGCCATGCCTGAATCAGACTGAGGCAGCTTGCCGAATACAAGCCCTGGGCAATAATCCCGTGCATCTGTGTCTGCATCCCAGCGTAGGTCTGATTGACTCAGAGCACCGCATTTTTGACATCTGGCAGTATTGCATGGAACCTGACTCAGGCCGTCTGCAACTGGCAGGCGATGGGCAATCACTAGTGTTGTGGCGCGACGGCGCACAGATAGCCATGCAGATTATGGATACCGCCGCCATAACATTTCTGCAGTGCATCGAGCAGAACATGGATATGCAGCGGGCGCTGAATGAGGTTCATCAGCATGGTTACCCGAATTTTGATCTTTCGGGCCTGTTCTCTTTTCTCATAGCCAATCACCTGATCGCTGATATTTAACCTTTGGAGGAACTTTGATGAAAAATTTATTTGCTATGACCTATTCAAGTTATATGAAACTGGTGGAACTACTATCCGGCATACAGCCCGTAAGCCTGCTATTGTTTCGCCTCTGGGTGGCCCTCGCCTTTTGGCATGCAGGCGTGGTCAAACTGAACGATCCGATGGGAACCGCCTACCTGTTCAATTATGAATATCACGTACCGATTATTTCTCCGGATATCGCGGCAACTTTGGGTACCTATGTTGAATTAATTCTGCCCTGGTTTCTTGCTTTTGGGTTAATAGGACGCATGTCCGCCCTGTTTTTGTTTGTTTATAATATCGTCGCCGTTATCTCCTATCCTGCCTTGTGGCCGCATGGCTTGTGGGTGGATTTCATCGGCAATGAATTTATTGATCACAAGGTGTGGGGCTTGATGTTACTGGCCTTGATGCTCTTTGGGCCTGGCAAGTTGTCTGTTGATGCCGCACTCGCCAGATGGTTATGGCCTCGCTTTTCATGGGCACGAAATTGGCATAAAGATTAAGGTTGGAGAACTTCGACTATCTAGAATCATCCAGAACCTGAGCTTTCAGTATACTCGATACATTAACAGCAAGAAACAAACGATTGGTCATCTGTTTCAGGGAAGATACAAGGCGATACTTGTAGAGGAAGACCGCTATGTATGTGCAAACACTTGCAGGATCTAGGTTATATATGTAAGAGGTGTTTGGTCGTTTTTCCAAGGATAAATTCAGAGCGAGACAATTGTTACTGTTTTTCACCGAAGAGAGAGTCCAGTCGGTTGGAGTTTTACAGAGGTGCGAATCAGGGGCGAATTCTAGGTGATGATGATTTTTCTGAACGATCTCTCAAGGCTTCGGATCAGTCGGCTGTCGCAAACGCCTTACTTGACGGACGCTTAGCCCCATTCGTTTGGCTGCTTCTTTTGGCTTGATATGACCGTCAATATAGAGGCGTATAAGCTCTGAACGTGCTTGTTCTGGCTGGCTTATATGTAAGATCTCCGCCTTCATGAAATGCCTCTGGGCTGAACCCTAAAGAGGACATTTCTACCTTGCTAAAAGCGGGCACTTTCATTTTGTACCTACACACAGTATTTTGTGAGTGGCGAAGCGTGACTACTGTGAGTACACTGCCGCGACAATGGCAAACACAGACCCTCAACAGAAATACATACGCAACTTTTCGATTATCGCTCATATTGATCATGGAAAATCGACTTTGGCAGATCGCTTGATTGAAGAAACAGGCGCACTTTCTGAGCGTGAAATGAAGAAACAAGTTCTCGATTCCATGGATTTGGAGCAGGAACGTGGTATTACCATCAAAGCGCAAACAGCAAGTTTGGAGTATCCTGCGCAAGATGGTGAAGTATATAAATTGAATTTGATTGATACACCCGGGCATGTGGATTTTACCTATGAAGTATCGCGTTCTTTACAGGCTTGCGAAGGTGCATTATTGATTGTTGATGCTGCGCAGGGCGTGGAAGCGCAAACACTTGCCAATGTCTATTTGGCGATGGAAAATGACCTCGAGATTATCCCTGTCATCAATAAAATTGACTTGCCTTCAGCGGATGTTGAAGAAGCCAAACGGCAAATAGAAGAGATTATTGGTATTGATGCCTCTGAGGCGATTGCTGTATCTGCGAAAACGGGTCAGGGCATTGATAAGGTATTGGAAGCGATTGTGAAGCGTATGCCGCCACCGAAAGAGCATGATGATAAGATATTGAGAGCCTTGATTGTTGATTCATGGTTTGATTCGTATGTGGGTGCAGTGGCATTGGTGCGGGTGTTTGATGGTGTGTTGAAAAAAGGTGATAAGATTCGCTTGATGTCGAATAAAACGGCTTATGAAGTGAATGACGTGGGTGTTTTTCAGCCTGCACCAGTATCAGGAAAAGAACTGGTTTCAGGCTCAGTTGGTTTTATGGTTTGCGGCATTAAAACGTTGTCTGACTTGCGAGTTGGCGATACGGTAACGTTGGATCGTAGGCCAGCAGAAGAGGCTTTACCAGGCTTTCGTGAGCCCAAGGCGATGGTGTTTTCAGGGCTGTACCCTGTTGACTCTGCTGATTATGTTGATTTGCGTGATTCACTTGAAAAATTAAACATGAATGACCCTGCATTCACCTATGAAACTGAGAGTTCAACGGCTTTAGGATTGGGCTTTCGTTGTGGTTTTCTTGGCATGTTACACATGGAAATTATTCAGGAGCGCCTAGAGCGTGAATATGATTTGAATTTAATTACCACAGCACCATCGGTGGTCTATCGTATTCACTATAGTGATGGCACGATGAAAGAAATTGCCAATCCGAGTGAGTTTCCAGATACGCAATTCATTTCTAAAATTGAAGAGCCAACCGTACGCGCCAATATATTTATGCCAGAAGAGTTTGTTGGTTCGATGATGAAGTTGTGCCAAGATAGGCGCGGTATGCAAGAAGACATGAAGTTTATCGGTCAAGGTCGTGTGATGTTAACGTATAATTTACCGTTGGCGGAAATGGTTATTGATTTCTATGATAAGTTAAAATCTGTTACGCGTGGTTATGCCTCGATGGACTATGAATTAGCAGAATTTCGTGAAGAAGATGTCGTTAAGTTAGATGTGTTGGTACACAATGAACCTGTGGATGCATTATCCATGATTGTGCATCGTTCATGGGCTGATTCACGTGGTCGGGCTTTGGTGAAAAAACTTCGTGAATTGATTCCGCGCCAACAGTTTGATGTGCCGATTCAAGCCGCAATGGGTGGTAAAATTTTGGCCCGTGAAACGATTAAAGCTGTGCGCAAGAATGTGACTGCGAAGTGTTATGGTGGCGATATTTCACGTAAACGCAAGTTGCTTGAAAAACAGAAACGCGGCAAAAAACGTATGAAGTCGATTGGCAGTGTGGAAGTGCCACAAGAAGCATTTTTAGCAGTACTAAAATTGGGTGAGGATTAGTGAAATGAGTAAAGCAAAACCAGTATGGCGTGAGTGGATTGAATCGTTGATTGTGATAGCAATTATTGCCATTGTGATTCGTAGTTTTATTGTTGCGCCGTTTAAAATTCCATCATCAAGTATGGTGCCGACACTGAAAGTTGGGGATTATTTGTTTGTCACACGTTATGACTATGGCTTTCGTATTCCATTGACAAATATTCAGATTGCACCAAAGCGTGCCAAACGTGGGGATATTGTTGTATTTGATTATCCTGGTGACCGTAGTATTGACTACATCAAACGCATTGTAGGTTTGCCAGGTGACGAGATTCGTTATGAAAATAATAAGCTTTTTGTAAATGGTAAAGAAATGCCATTGGTGGAAAAAGGCCCGCAATCTTATTTTATGGGTGATGGTTATGTACGTACATCCATTCTCTTTGAAGAGCGTTTGTTTAATGTAAGCCATGATGTTTTGCGTGGTAGTGAGAATATATCTGGATCACTTGATCCAGATATTTCTATTAGAGATGGACACTGGAAGGTACCTGCAGATCATTATATGGTCATGGGGGATAATCGTAACAACTCCAGAGACTCGCGGTTTTGGGGGTTTGTTCCACAAAGTTATTTGGTAGGTAAAGCGGTTATTGTTTGGTGGTCATGGGATGGTGCGAAGGGTGAAGTGCGTTGGAATCGCTTGGGCACACTGCTTCATTAAATATAGGGTTGTGGAAAGAGGGGTGTTTATGAGAAATGAGCAAGGTTTTTCAATGATTAAGATGATGTTTTGGGGTGCCATTATTGCTTCTGGTGTTGTTTATGCTTATATGATTATTCCTGTTTATAATGCTTACTGGAAGGTTCAAGATACCTTTGATGGTGTCGTAAACTCGATGTCAGATAGCACTGAAAGTGCAATCCGAAGACGTCTGCCTGATTTGTTTAAAATACAATACTTGGCGGCAGGTGAAGTGCCACAAGAGTTTTATGATGATTTAACAATTAAAGCAGAGGATGGGAAAGTTGAAATATCCTCGTATTACCATGTTACGGTTTGGTTTATTGGCCCTGTTGAGGGAGTGAACCCAAATAGTAAATACGATGAAGCAGACTTGAAAGGTATGGATAAGTTGCGTGCCAAGTTAAGGCAGGACTTTGATTTTGATGTTTATGCCAAAACCCCATAAAATTATAGTGCGTTCGCAGCAAGCGTTTGAGAAGCATATTGGGGTTCAATTTTCTCAGCCTGATTTATTAACGAGGGCATTAACGCATTGCTCTTATTCAGCGAT
>JAUZQS010000284.1 GCA_030950875.1 Mariprofundaceae bacterium
GTTGAAGCATGTGCAAGGCAATCGCACGGAGGCAGCAAAACTATTGGGCATCAGTATTCGTACGTTGCGCAATAAACTTAAAGATTACCATTCTGGCATAGCATTTGCTTCGGCTTAATAAACCTCATGCAAGATGCATTACAGCACGATGAGGTGGTTAAGCTGTCAATAAACTGACGAAATATAAGCAAGCCTTTATTGATTATATGATATTTGGTTAGACAGCAGCGTGAGGAATAGTTTTTTTTACTACAATCACTACGTTTTCAGAAGGAACTGAGCGTAACCGTTATCGATCTTCTGTAGGGAGGTAGTATGTCTCAGTCGTTGTTTGGTGCAGGTTTTCTACGATTAGAATCGGCAATGTCGGCACGTGAAAGAGTGCAAGGTGTGTATGCGGCAAATATTGCCAATGCGGATACCCCTAACTACCGCGCTGATACGCGAACATTTGCAGATTTTATGACAGAAAAGTCGGCAACAGCAAGCACATCATTGATGACTAAAACAAACCCCGCGCATCTTCAGGCTCACAAGTCGCCACCTTTAAGCGGTGGTATTTTTAACCGTGCATCTGTAGCGGCACGTATGGATGGAAACACTGTAGATACGCAGAAAGAAATGACGGCGATGGCGGAAAATCAAATGATGCATGAATTGGATATGAGAATTTTAAAAGGTAGCTTAACTGGACTTGCAAATGTGATTAAAGCAGGAGGCCGCTAATGCCGAATACATTATTTACGTCTATGCATATTAGTGCGGCAGGTTTAACTGCACAACGTTCACGCTTGGATATTGTTGCGGAAAATATTGCCAATGCAGATTCAACGCATACTAAAAAAGGCGGCCCTTATCGTCGCAGGCAAGTGGTTTTTGAGTCATCACCTATGGGAAATAACCGTTCATTTTTATCAGTTTTTCAAGGTTCATTTAATCAAGGCTCTTTGCAATCGGTCAAGGTCTCCAAAACAATTGAGGATCAACGCCCTTTTCGTGAGGTGTATGACCCAGATCACCCTGATGCTGATAGTCATGGCATGGTTAAAATGCCGAATGTGAATACGGTGCAGGAAATGGTGGATATGAACTCAGCAGCAAGGAGTTTTGAAGCCAATGTTACGGTGATGGAGGCTTCCAAGCGGATGTTTCTTAAATCACTCGAACTTTTGCGTTAGGAGGTTGTTATGAATATTCAAGGTTTACCCTCACAGCTTGGGTCTGTAACACAAACTCAAAGCACCAAACCCAAAGGTAACTTTGGTGCTTTATTGAAACAATACACAGCCGATATGAATCACGATGTGAAAGCCGCAGGAAAAAATGCTGAGAAATTAGCTGTTGATGGCGTAGGCAATGTGACGGAAACAATGTTGGCGGTAAAAAAAGCGGGTTTATCATTTCAGTTGATGATGGCGGCACGCAACAAAATGGTCGATGCATACCGTGAAGTAATGCGCATGCAGGTGTAATAGCGAGGTCTTACTTTGAGCTTGCCCAATGGTTTTATTAAGGTGTTTATGACGATGATATTAGGAGTAATGTATGGCTGATTTGCCCTCCACGCAACAAATGGCGACACCGCAGAATTCAGCGGTGCAGGCGATGGGTGCGCCGTTACAAGGTGAAATAGGTGCTGGTACAGCACCAGTAGCAAGCCAATTTATAAACTTGCAGAACAGTTTGATTAGCAACCGGCGAATTTTATTGTTTGTTGCAGGAACATTGATGCTGGTAGGTTTTCTGAGCTTAATGTTGTGGTCTTCGGCAACGCCTTATCGTCCGATTTATAGTGGGATGAATGAAAAAGATGCTGCAGCGATTGTTGAAATGTTACAAAAAGAACATGTGCCATATAAACTGGAAGGTGGTGGAACCGTACTTGTTCCTGCAGATAAAGTTTATGCCATGCGCTTGAAGTTGGCAAGTCAGGATATGATGCCGGGATCGGGTACAGGCTTTGAGATTTTTGATCGCAGTAATGAATTTGGCATCAGTGACTTTACACAAAAAATAAATTTACAACGTGCCCAACAGGGTGAATTGGCACGGACTATTGAAGTGCTACCACAAGTGACCGCGGCTCGCGTACATTTGGTCATGCCGAAGGAATCTGCATTTGCGGATCATGATCGTAAGGCAAGTGCTTCAGTGATGTTACAATTGATGGGCAGTCAACGGATGCCGAAAAAAACAGTAGTGGCTATTCAGAGCTTGGTTGCAGCGAGTATTCCAGAGTTGGATAAATCAGCAGTGGTTATTGTAGATTCATCAGGCAACTTGCTATCATCCAAGGGTGATGAGCAGGCAGCTGGTCAAGGCGAAAGCATGAAAAGTTATCAAAGTAAAATGGAACAACGTATGGAAAGTCGTTTGACAACCATGCTTGACCAGGTCGTGGGTGCGGGACAAGCCGTGGTGCGTGTCTCGGCCAAAATTAATCGTCAGTATGTGGAACAAAATAGTAAAAAATATAATCCCGATGAGCAGGTTTTGCGCAGTCAGAGTAGTACTGAAGAAAACCGGACATCTGTGGAATCATCAGCCTCAGGTGTACCAGGGGTCGCATCGAATACACCTGGCAGTCCCCAAATTTTGCCCGATGGATCTGTTGCCAAAGCCGGAGCTGGAAACAATCCGCCAGGTGACCGCGCGAACCGTCGTGATGAAACAAATAATTATGAAATAAGTTCAACCACTGAACATCGAATTATCCCCTTTGGTAGTATTGATAGGTTGTCGGTAGCTGTGATTGTCGGTGGTAGTTTCAAAGTTGCTAGTGACGGAGCGAAGACGTTTGTTCCACGCGGGAAAAGTGAGTTGAAAAGTTTGAAAAATTTAGTTCGTGGGGCGATGGGATACAATGAAGATCGAGGTGATACGATTGAGTTACAAAGTATGCCATTGTTAGACATCTCCAGCCTTCCTGATGCAGAAGCACTGCAATCGACTGAGAACAAGGCGTTTTATTTGGAAATAGCACGTTATGGTTTGGTAGGTGTTGCATTGTTTTTATTGGCATGGTTTTTATTGCGCCCATTAGCTCAACGCATAACCGCTACGGAAGAGTCTTCTGAAAAAGGAGCCGGCAATGCAGCTTTGGTTTACCAACCTGAATTGTCAGATGATGCTCGGGCTCGCTTGGAGAAATTGGAGCATGCGCGTCAGGCAATCAGTAATAATCCAGAACGAGCAGGGAAAGTATTAAATGAATGGGTCGGAACTGCATGAGCAAAGGCTCAAAGCCATTAACCGGCGAAGATAAAGCAGCAATTTTACTGTTTGCCTTGGGTCCAGAAGTGTCAGTCCCTTTAATACAAGGTATGGATGATGCCACTATGTCTCGTCTTGCGAAACGCATGGCTGATTTAGGAAAAATTGAGAGTAATGTGCTACAAAAAGTGCTCGATGAATACATGGAGATGCATGATTCAGATGATCCAATGATGCATTCATCGCGTAAAGATGTGATGGCATTGCTACATTTGGCTGTTGATGAGGATCGTGCAAATCGTATTCTAATGCATTTAAATGAACCTAAGAAGATCACTGTTTGGGAAAAATTATCGCGCATTAAACCTGAAATGATTGTTAGTTATATTGAGGCAGAACATCCGCAAACCATTGCCTTGGTCTTAGGTAATTTGGCGACCTCTGTGGCAAGTCAGGTGATTGCTTTGTTGCCTGAAGATATGCAAATGTCTGTTGTGATGCGTATGTCCAAGATTGAAAGTGTGCCGGAGGAACTGGTGCGCGATATTGAAGAGACTTTGGAAAAGGAACTGTCCGAGTCGACAGGCAATACGGGGATGAGCTTTGATGGTATGGTGAGTGTTGTCGAAATTCTCAAAACCTTGGATAAAAGTGTTTCACGACCTATTTTGGAACGTTTGGAAGAGAAAGATGAAGAATTATTCTCGCAAGTGGATAAGTTGTTATTGATCTTTGATGATCTTCTTGAGTTGGAAGCACGTGATATTCAAACAATCTTGAAACATATCTCTTCGGATGATTTGGTGCGTGCTCTAAAAGGAGCCTCGGAAGATTTGGCGGAGAGCTTTTTTGATAATATGTCGAAACGTGCAGCGGAAATCATGCGCGAGGATATGCAGGTGATGGGGCCGTTGAAATTAGCGGATGTCGAAGATGCACAGCAAACGATTTTACGTTCCGTACGCAAACTCGATGAGGATGGTTCAATCACCTTGGGAGGTGGCGATGCTATGGTGTAAGTTAGGCGCGATGCCTATGGAGGGTTCGCTGTGGCTCTAGCACCCTTGCCGATTGCGGAAGATAAAGCCTTGCATCAACAGGCTTCCTCATCTCCTTACCCCGTTTTTGGGGAGGCTTCTCCAACGATGCTTGAGCTGCCTTCGTCAGCCTTGTCCGGAGAAGAACAGCGTATGCAGGAATTAGAACGTATGTTGCAGGAAGCTCAAGGACGCGCCGAAATCATGGAGAGAGAGGCTTATGATAAGGCTTATGCTGCGGGCGAAAAAGCAGGCATGGCTTTGGGGGCTAAACGGGCAGAGCAAAGCCTTGAGCATTTGGATAGATTGTTGCAACAGGCTGAAGAGCAAGTACGAAATTTATCAGATGCTTGTAACGATACAGTGCTGGATATTGCACAAACCGTGATTGAGCATGTGTTGGGCGAGCTTGGTGAGCAGCGTTATGAGCTGATGTTTACAGCTGTGCAACGGGCTGCTTTGCAGATGCCGAGTATGTCAGATTTATTATTATTGGTGAATCCAGATGATATAGCTGTTTTTGAACGCTTGATACAGCAAGACTGTATAGGAAAGTGGCGACTAAGAGGTCAAGCGGATGTGTCATCAGGCTGCTGTCGTTTGATATCACAACAACAAGATATACAGGTTGATCCAGAGCTGGCTATTAAAGCGACGCTTGAACAGTTACGGGTACGTTTGCAGGGTGATAGTGGTGTAAGTGAGTTTGAAGAGCTTGTATGAGTCTAACTCTGAAACCATCGATTGGAGATAAAGCTTATCGCAGCCAAATACTTAATGAGATAAAACAGCTACCTGCATACCCTTTACGTGGGCGTATACATAAAGTTTTAGGGCCGATGGTTGAAGCAACAGGACTAACTAGCAGCATCGGGCATGCGTGTGATATTGTGTGTTCTGCGGGTCACCTTATTGAAGCTGAAGTTGTTGGTTTTCGTGATGATAGAACCATGTTAATGCCTGTAGGCTCAACACGCGGCATGGCTCCTGGAGATGTGGTTATTCCGCAATTGCATGAACCTTCCATACAAGTAGATGATAGCCTGAAAGGGCGAGTCCTAGATGCTTTGGGTATCCCTATGGATGGTGAGGTATTGCAGGCTTCTGGAAAATCTTACCCCTTACATGGAAAGCGTTTAAATCCATACAACCGTCATGTTATTGACGAGCCTATGAATCTAGGTGTACGCATGATGGATGCCTGTTTGCCGATGGGGTGGGGGCAGCGTTTGGGCCTGTTTGCAGGGGCGGGCGTGGGTAAAAGTATGTTGATGGGGATGTTGGCACGCAATTCTGATGCGGATATCAATGTCATTGCACTTGTTGGTGAACGAAGCCGTGAAGTGCGTGAATTTCTTGATATGGCACTAGGAACAGAGGCTTTAAAACGTAGTATTGTAGTTGTGGCAACATCGGATATGCCGCCTGTTTTGCGCGTACGAGCGGCCTTATTGGCGACCACTATTGCAGAGGCTTTTAGAGATAAGGGTAAACGCGTTTTATTGATGATGGACAGCATGACACGCTTTGCGCAGGCGCAGCGTGAAATTGGCTTGATGCTTGGAGAGCCTCCCGCCAGTAAAGGTTATACACCATCTTGTTTTACTGCTTTGGCAGAGCTTTTGGAACGGGCTGGCCCTGGTTGTCAATCAGCTGAAAAACGTGGTGATATTAGTGGTTTATATACCGTATTGGTGGAGGGCGATGATTTGTCTGCGGACCCTGTTGCCGATTCTGCGATGGCGATTTTGGATGGCCATGCTGTTTTGGATCGAAAGCTTGCCGAGCAAGGTCATTACCCCGCCATTAATATGCAACGCAGTATAAGTCGGCTTGAGACCCAGTTAACTAAAGGGCCTCATTTGAATGCGGCACGCTCCTTGCGTAGAGAGTTATCATTGTATGAACGCATGGAGGATATGATTAATATGGGAGCTTATGAACAAGGCAGTAACCCTGAGCTTGACCGTGTCATTGCTCGTATGCCGAAGATTCGAAATTTCCTCCAGCAAACGCCAGAGGAAAAGTGTCGTCGCCAGGAAGCGTTGCAGCAATTATTGCAATTGATGCAAAATACAGAGCCACCACTTAACTTGATGGCAAACACAGAGCCGCCACTTAACTTATGAGTTTATCACCCCATCAGATTCTAGCTCGTTTGGCTGAGAATGAACGTACGAAAGCTCAGGAAGCATTGGCTGTGTTGGGTCGTCAACGTCAATTCCTGCAAAAAAGACGCGGTGAAGTTGATATATCCATGCAACAATTGATTGCCCAGCGTGATACCACGCTTGAAGCAGGTACAGAAGCTTCTACGCTGTTAATGATGGAAACAGCGATGCATGAGCAACAGTCTTATCTACTTCAGATTGAATCGGAAATGAATGAATTACATGAATCAGAAGCAGCATTGATTCGCGACTGGGTAGCCGCCACTCAAAAACATGATTCGCATGATAAGATGCAACAAACATTGGATAAAAAAGTATTGAGAGCCCATGAAACACGTCAACAAAAACAAATGGATGATGTGTTTGCTGCCAAGTATGTACGTGAAAGATCAAGCCATGAATAGGCGGACGTTGCCAATGTTATTGGCGTTATTAACTATATTTATTGTTGGGCGTATTGGCATATCGTTTATGCAGCATGATCACCAGGTGCTTGTTTTACAGCAAGAGAACGCAAGCGCTGTGCCGGAAGTTTCTAAAAATAAAGCCAACATACCGCCAGCTAAAGCTGTGGTGTTATTGGGGGATTTATGGCTTCCAACAGCCGAAGCTGCAGCAAGCATGCCTATTGATGAAGAGAATCAAAAGCAATCTCGAAAGGGTCAAAATGCAGGCTCACTACAGCTAGCGCGTGAAAAGATGGATATGCGTGAAAAGAAGCTTGAAGAGCGTCAGGCCATTGCCAAAGAGGCTGAACAACGCGCTAGCAAAAGAATTAAAGAGTTAACCGCATTGGAAACACGGATTCAAGATTTATTGGATCAAGAAAAAAGTATCAATGATAAAAAGATTAAACGCCTTACCGCTGTTTATGAAGGTATGAAGGCAGCAAAGGCTGCGCCTGTAATTGCTCGAATGGAAATGAAAATTATTGTGAAGATGTTTTCTCGAATGAATGAAAAACAGGTAGGTAAAATTTTATCCTTTCTTTCACCCAAGCAGGCGGTTGCAATTAGTCAGGCATTAACCAAGCGCATTGGGTCGCTTTAATTGTAAAGGACAAACCAGCGAGTCTGTAATTTGTATGACCTGATGGATTTGTAAACGGACGCTTAAAAGATGAATTCGGAGGCAGGTACATTCGAGTTCGAGGAGCAGCCAAGGTGGTGTGCCATTTAATGTTCGGAATATTGGCGCTTACTGCCGACCCACTCATGCGAATGGTTCAATAGTAGCAATAAGAACATTCAAAATATGAGAAAATAAGGCGCTATACCAGCGTTATGCGAGGCTATGTCTTAAATTTATCAAATCACGCGAAATAAGCAGTCAAATCCATAGTTTATGCGGCAACACATAAAAATTCTATATCTGCTTCTTTTGCATGAGTTTATGCCTGAAGGTTCAAAATTATTTTACAATTGCCTCTACAATATACTGATTGACTATGCGCCCTATTTTAGTAACATGCATGTTAAATACTTCTTAAGGAGATGGATATGAATAAAACAATAATCACTATGAGTGCGCTAGCCATGTTTGCAACTGGTTTTGCAGCCACCGAAGCTATTGCTGCGCCTGAAAGCAGATGTAAAGCTTGTCATACCTTTGAACAAGGTGGAAAGAATAAAACTGGGCCCAATTTATTCGGGATTATGGGTAGTAAAGCTGGCAGTCGTGATTTTAAAAAGTACAGCAAAGCACTTAAAGCAGGTGGTTGGGTTTGGAATGAAGAAAATATGAAGGCATGGGTATGTGACTCCAAAAAAGCGATTAAGAGCTTAACGGGTAATGACCATGCCAAAACAAAAATGGGCAAGCAGAAAAAATGTGGTGACAAAGCTATTGCTATCGTTGCATTCTTAAAAACGCTTAAGTAAACGAGCCTGTAAATCCAACTGTGTAAATATTTCACGCAGCTATGATGCTGCCAGAATTATTTATGCCGAAGAAAGAGAAGTATGTCCAAAGTTGGTCACCTTAGCCAATGATCTAGCGAAGCATATGAAGACGGAATCTGACATATCAAGTCTGAGTCAATTGTTGACGAAGTTGACAGTCGAAACGGCTTTGGGTGCAGAGATGGAAGAGCACCTTGGCTATGGTCGCCATGAGCGAAGCGATATAAGAATCATCGCAATGGTCACTCCAGAAAGCTTTTGAATGGCAAAATAGACCCTTGGATGAGCAGCGCACACGGACTGGATGCAATTTGAATCTCTTGCTGATTTCCTTGATGCAGGTGAGCGCTCAAAAACGATTGAAGATTATCCCGCACCGATGCGTGCGGTGATTTTAGCGGATTCTGTTTAATGTTTTTAGAACGAGCTGTGTTGTAGTCGTCGTTGATTGACGCTTACCTTATTTCAGCGCACGGTAAAGGCATGCTTATACAAACACCCAAATACTGCCTGTATTTTTCCTTTAATATGCAATATAGAATAAAAGATGTCCGTATAAGTGCAATGAATAGTAGGAAAATCAATTCCTTTTATTCACAGTGCCTTTAAAAAAAGTCGTAGAAAATACAGTGGTAAAGGAATAAAAAATATGAATGAAATTATTTGTCCAAATTGTGAGAAAGCCTTTAAAGTAGATGAAGTGTCTAGCGGCACTGTAAACTTGTCTTTTTCTGCTCATCTCGGCTCCGTTTTTTTTTGCTGAATTCTAATTTATAAAGAATAAGAAATGCGATTTCTTTGTCTTAATTTCTTGGGGTATTATACTTTTTATTACTGATGAGCTTAGCGAAAAAGGCTTAGTGAACTATGCCTATACGATCAGGGACAAAGTCAGTGAGAATGCATTGGTGATGAGCTAGATTAATAACAATACAGCCGAACAGGCCATGCTCGGCGACTTCTCCAAAGCGATTGATCATGCAGTGATGGATAGCAGTCAGGCACATCAGAATCAGATGATGCAGGCGTTATCCGATCCAGTCCGCGCGACGGCTTTTGCGCGTGTTGTATTCGATCTTTTGAAGGCAGGGTAGGCAAGTAAGTTGATGGATTACATTTCATTCTGCTGTGTTGACAACATTATCAGGCAGCAGCCAAAAGCAGTCATTCGCAAAAGCCACAATAGGGGATATTTGGGTTATGCTCTTCATGGACATAGTTGCGTCAATTTCGCTCAAAATCAGGGATTTTCTATGGACATCGGATGTATCTAATAAAATTAAATTACTATTGGCTTTTTCTAACGTCCATAGTAATGTCATTCGTACTTATAAATTTTATGAACATCTAACGCATGCCTTAAATAGATGTGTGCATTTGCATTTGTTGGGAGAATGATTATTTTTACATCATATAAACGGCTTAAAGCCCTTTTTCTTGGATCTTTGATGTTGTTTACTACATGCGCATTTGCAGAGGAAAGTCTTATGAATAAATATACCAACGCATTAATCAATGAGGCGAGTCCTTACTTACAACAGCATGCCCATAACCCTGTGCATTGGTATCCATGGGGTGAAGAGGCTTTTGCCAAAGCAAAACGTGAAAACAAACCTATTTTTCTATCGATAGGTTATGCCACTTGTCATTGGTGTCATGTGATGGAGCATGAATCATTTGAGGATGAAGAAGTCGCTGCGGCGATGAATAAAACATTTATTTCGATTAAGGTGGATCGAGAGGAACGCCCTGATATTGATCAGGTATACATGCAAGTGGCGCAGATGATGAATGGGCAAGGTGGTTGGCCATTAAATATTCTAATGACACCCGATAAAAAACCATTTTATGCCGCTACATATATCCCCAAATATAGCCAAAATAAACGTGTAGGCATGTTGGATTTATCTGCCAAGGTTGGGCAATTATGGCAGCACGACCGTGAGAAATTGGAGCAATCGGCAGATAAGATTAGCCAATTACTGGTACAGCGCACAGGTGAGCAATCAATCAATGGTGATATGGATGTTACAGCATTGGCGAAAAAGGCGGTGGATGATTTAAAGCAGAGTTTCGATGCAGAGCATGGGGGTTTTGGTGGTGCTCCCAAGTTTCCTAGCCCGCATAAGTTGCTATTTTTATTGCGGCAGGCACAAAAAAATAATGATACAGAAAGTTTAAAGATGGTTGAGAAGACCCTTGATGCCATGCGTGCGGGTGGAATATTTGATCAAATAGGCTTTGGTTTTCATCGTTATTCAACTGATGCACAATGGCTATTGCCGCATTTTGAAAAGATGCTTTATGACCAAGCCATGCTGATGATGGCATATACGGAAGCCTATCAACTGACGGGGCACAAGCGCCATGCGATTGTCGTGCGTGAAATTGCTGCGTATGTATTGCGTGATATGCGCGATAAAACGGGTGGTTTTTATTCAGCAGAAGATGCCGATTCGGAAGGCGTGGAAGGCAAGTTTTATGTGTGGCAAACAAGTGAAATCGAGCGTGTTTTAGGTAAGAAAAGTGCAAAAAAAGCCGAGAAAATGTTTATTTTATCAAAAAATGGTAATTTTCACGATGAAGCCACTGGAAAAATGACTGGGGAGAACATTCCGCATTTAGCCAAATGGGAAAATACAGGGCTGGATAAGGGTCTCGAATCCATACGCGAGGCACTGTTTGATGCACGCGAAAAACGTGTTCGCCCATTTCTCGATGATAAGATATTAACCGATTGGAATGGTCTGATGGTCGCCGCATTTGCCAAAGCCGCACGCGCATTGGATGAGCCGACATATTTGCAGGCTGCACAACAATGCGCCGATTTTTTATTGCAAACCATGCGTGATAAGCAAGGGCATTTGCTGCACCGCTATCGACATGGTGATGCGGGCATTACAGGGCATTTGGATGATTATGCCTTTTTTACTTGGGGACTCATTGAGTTATATGAAGCATCATTTGATGCCAAATATTTGAAAGCGGCCCTGGATTTGAACGATGATATGCGCATACGCTTCGCATCTGAATCAGGTGGCTTGTATCTTACT
>JAUZQS010000285.1 GCA_030950875.1 Mariprofundaceae bacterium
TTGGGAATACAGCATAAATTGCTTAACTTAGTGCCATTCGGCTCTGACCCCTTTTAATACTCTAAAGCCAAGTGCAAAGGTTTGGCTTGATTTCTGGTGAAATCCTTGCACCTGTTCAAAAAAGGCGAGGCTAAAGCCTCACTTCCAACGAGTATAAGCCCTGTGTTCTCTGTGGTTCAAATGAGCATAAAGTTGGATGCAAGACTTTTTGAGTCAGCCTAAATTATTTTCACGTCTGAGCCACTTGCAAAACTCTGGGTGGATAAGTGGCAATCCCACTTCGAGTGCGTTTTCCAAGTGACTCTTTATACACCCAATACCCATGTATTAGGCTGTTCTCTTACGAAATGTTCGGTTTTCTACAATCACCGGCTTCCAAGTTGCACACTGCACCGACACAGCGCTCATACCAAAACATTCATACAATGATCTGCGTACAATATTGCTCCATAATGGCGCAGACAACGCGCAATCTAGCTGCGCCATACTGCCATTTTCCAAACCTACTTTAAACTCCCACTGCACATGGGCATCTGGATCAGAAGGAAATTGACGTAGAACTTTCAGATTTTCATCATTTAATTTACCCGCATCCACACTCAGTGTGATGCGCTGTACCAGCTCTGGCAAGACATCTTCAAGTAAGGTGATCGCTTCAGCAATCAGTGTCGGTTCTTCTTTAGATGCATCTACTTTCGCTGCCAGCAATAAGGGTGCATCAGCCTGCAGCATCTCACGGCAGGATTCATATAATTTGGAAAACACCACCATTTCTGCCCGACCATGCAAATCTTCTAATTGCACAAAAGCCATCATGCCACGTGCTGTTCTAAATTCACGTAGCGACGATACAAACACTGGAATCACAACTTTGGCTTCATCCAAACATACTGGTAGTTGCTGTAAATTTATGTCTGCCAAACCTGAAACCTGATGCAAATAACTTTGCAAAGGATGCCCTGTTAAATAAAAACCCAATACATCCCGTTCAGCTTGCAAACACTCGCGCTCATCCCACGCCTCCAGCCATGGAAATAAGTCATTACCATCCTCACAAGGCTCAGCAACACCAAACAACCCCACCTGATTTGCCAAACGGTCATGCCTACGCCGCGAAGCCTCATCCAAGGCCTCTGGCATACCCTCCAAGCCTGCCCGCATATGCGGAATCATCGCATTCATTGCCCCAGCTTTCACCAACGCTTCACAGACGCGTTTATTAAGGGTTTTGGCATCTAAACGCATGACCATATCATCAAAAGAGCTAAATGAGCCGCCCGCTTTTCTTGCCTCAACCACACTTCGAATCGCGGCCTCACCCACACCCTTAATCGCTCCCATACCAAAGCGAATAGCATCACCTTCTGGCACAAACTCCCAATCCGAAGCATTCACATCAGGCGGCAGCATTTTCAGCCCCATTTCCTCACAGTCAGCTACCAAAATCGCCACTTTATCAGTATTCCCCATATCACACGATAACGTTGCCGCCATAAATGCCTGCGGATAATGCGCTTTTAAGTATGCCGTTTGATAGCAAATCAAAGCATAAGCCGCAGAATGCGACTTATTAAAACCATAACCTGCAAATTTTTCCATCAAATCAAACACATGCTCAGCTTTATCGGCTGGAACACCTTGCTTTTCAGAGCCTTCCATAAATATTTTACGCTGAACTGCCATTTCTTCGGGCTTTTTCTTACCCATCGCACGGCGCAACATATCCGCTTGCCCTAGGCTATAACCACCCAATACCTGTGCAATTTGCATCACTTGCTCTTGGTATAAAATCACGCCATTGGTTTCTTGCAAAATAGGCTTTAATTGCGGCAAAGGATAAACAATTTCCTGACGACCATGCTTGCACTCAACATACGTTCCCACCATGCCTGATTCCATAGGCCCTGGTCGGTACAGTGCTACCAAAGCAATAATATCTTCAAAGCAATCGGGCTTAAGCTCGATAAGTAGCTCGCGCATACCTTGCGATTCCACCTGAAACACCGCTTTGGTTTGACCTCGCTGCATCAATTTAAAGCTGGCATCATCATCCATAGGGATCGAGGTAATATCAAAAGCTTCATCACCTTTTTGTTTGCGCACCAAACGGCACGCCAAATCAATCACGGTTAGGGTCTTCAAACCAAGAAAATCGAATTTGATTAAACCCATTTTTTCGGAGCTTCCCATATCCCACTGCACAACTTTAGATTCTGCCCCTGTTATTTTGAATAACGGTGCATTTTCTACCAAAGCTTCCTTACCAATCACCACACCTGCCGCATGTGTGCCTGCATTACGATGTTTGCCTTCCAGCTTATATGCCAAATCAAACAAACGCGCGACCTCATCATCCTCATCAATAAGTTTGGCAAGGCGAGACTCTGCTTCAACAGCCTTTGTTAAGGTCATTTTCAATTCATCTGGAATGAGCTTGGCAATCATGTTCACTTTACCCAATTCCATATCCAATACACGTCCAACATCACGAATCACCGCTTTGGCTTTCATGGCGCCAAAGGTGATAATTTGAGAAACTTTTTCCTCTCCATATTTTTTGGTAACATAACGAATGGCTTCTTCACGCCGTGACATGCAAAAATCAATATCAAAATCGGGC
>JAUZQS010000286.1 GCA_030950875.1 Mariprofundaceae bacterium
CAGCTGAAGTATGGCTTATTAATAAAACATCGAAGGAGATACAACGATGGCAACTAAGGTTCGTCCTTTACATGATCGCGTGATCGTTCGTCGCTTAGACGAAGAAGAAAAATCTTCAGGTGGAATTATTATTCCTGATTCTGCAAAAGAAAAACCTGTGCAAGGTGAAATTGTCTCTGTTGGTAAGGGCAAGATTTTGGATAATGGCGAAGTTCGCTCATTGGATGTGCAAGAAGGTGATGTTGTTATCTTTTCAACCTATGCTGGCACAGAAATTAAATTAGACGGTGAAACATTCTTGATGATGCGTGAAGATGACATTCTCGGTGTGATCACTAAGTAACTATCCTGCTCACCACTGCTTTGCCCGATGGCTGTGTTGGGATATGCTCACTTATAATTTTAAGCTGCGCTTTCCCGCCTTTCCCTCGAACAAATCAGCGGCAATCTGAATAGTTACAACATACTTAAAAATAAATACATTCAGGAGATTGAACAATGGCTAAAGAGATTCGATTTGGTGAAGACGCACGCGCAAAAATGATGAGCGGCGTAAACCAATTAGCAGATGCAGTAAAAGTAACCTTAGGCCCCAAGGGTCGTAATGTTGTTTTGGATAAATCTTGGGGTGCGCCAACCATCACGAAAGATGGTGTTTCCGTTGCTAAGGAAATTGAGCTTGCAGATAAGTTCGAAAATATGGGCGCACAAATGGTAAAAGAAGTGGCATCAAAAACTGCGGATATCGCAGGTGATGGCACAACGACCGCCACTGTTTTGGCACAAGCGATTGCTCAAGAAGGCAATAAAGCTGTTGCTGCGGGCATGAATCCAATGGATTTGCAACGTGGTATTGATAAAGCCGTTGCTGCTTTAACAATTGAACTGGCAAACTTGTCTAACCCAGTGAAAAACCAGAAAGAAGTGGCTCAAGTAGGTACTATTTCTGCGAATGGCGATGCTGAAATTGGTAAAATCATTGCTGATGCGATGGATAAAGTGGGTCAAGAAGGCGTGATTACTGTTGAAGAAGCGAAAGGCTTGGAAACAGAATTGGATGTTGTTGAAGGCATGCAATTTGATCGCGGTTACTTGTCGCCATATTTTGTAACCAATGCAGATCGCATGGAAGCAGAATTAAAAGATGTTTATATTTTGTTCTTTGAAAAGAAAATCTCCAATATGCGTGACCTTCTTCCAGTTTTGGAATCTGTGGCTCGTTCAGGCAAGCCTTTGTTGATTGTCGCTGAAGATATTGAAGGCGAAGCACTTGCGACTTTGGTTGTGAACAAAATGCGCGGTGTGATGAATGTTGCAGCAGTAAAAGCACCTGGTTTTGGTGATCGCCGTAAAGCGATGATGGAAGACATGGCTATCTTGACCAATGGTAAAGTTATCTCTGAAGATTTAGGCTTGAAATTGGAAAATGTAACCATCGAAGATTTGGGTCAAGCTGGCACAGTTCAAATCACCAAAGATACGACTGTTATTGTTGGTGGTGCGGGCGATAAAGCCGAAATCGAAGCACGTGTTGCATTGATTCGTAAGCAAGCAGATGAGTCTACTTCTGACTATGATAAAGAAAAAATGCAAGAGCGTTTGGCTAAATTGGCTGGCGGTGTTGCTGTGATTAAAGTGGGTGCGGCAACTGAAGTTGCTATGAAAGAGAAGAAAGATCGCGTGGACGATGCATTGCACTCAACACGTGCTGCAGTAGAAGAAGGTATTGTTGCAGGTGGCGGCGTTGCTTTGATTCGTGCAGCGAAAGCATTGAAAGGTTTGACTGGTTCAAATAGTGACCAAGATGCTGGTATCAATATTATCCGTACAGCGATTGAAGCGCCTTTGCGTCAAATCGTAAGCAATGGTGGTGGCGAAGCCTCTGTTGTTGTGAATGAAGTATCTAAGAGTGATGATGTAAACTTCGGTTACAATGCTGGTACGGAAGAATATGGTGATTTGGTTGCGATGGGTGTGATTGACCCAACCAAGGTAACACGTACTGCATTGCAGCATGCAGCTTCAATTGCGGGTCTATTGATCACCACTGAAGCGATGATTGCAGACATTCCAGAACCAGCTGGTGCAGCGCCTGCAGCACCAGATATGGGCGGCATGGGTGGTATGGGCGGCATGATGTAAGCTGCTTCTACTTAGGAAGCTTAGTATGAAAAAGGCGGCCTATTTGGGTCGCCTTTTTTGTTTTCAAAGCGCGGGGTTATTCTGTGTCTGAAGCCAAAATATCTCGAGCTCTATGACAGTCTTTAGCAATTTGCTGAGCCAAATCATCTGAGCCTGCAAAGCTGCGATCTTCACGAATACGCTGGACAAACTCGACATGTAAACATTGCCCATACAAATCCACCTGAGCATCCAGCAGATGTGTTTCCAAGAGTAGTGTTCGGCCATTAAATGTTGGGCGGTAGCCTAAGTAAGCAGCACCATGCCATTGTTGGGCGTCGGTATGAGCCTTTACTGCATAAATGCCAACGGGCGGGTGGGCCAAGTCTGCAACATCTACATTGGCAGTTGGAAAATTCATTTTTCGACCACGTTTTTCACCATGTAAAACCTCTCCAGCAATGCTGTAGGGGCGGCCTAGAAGTTGCGTGGCGAGATCAAGTTCAGCAGCTTCAATGTTCGAGCGAATGCGACTCGATGATACAACAGCCCCTTGCATCTCAAAAGCAGCGGCTTCAGAAACCGTAAACCCGACATCATCGCCCAAGGCCCGTAAATCTGTGACGTGGCCTTGTCGATCATGTCCAAAAGCAAAGTCATAACCGACATGCATATGTTTGAATGAAAAAGTATCATACAAAGTCTGAGAGAATTTTTCAGCAGACCATGTAGCAAGTTCTTGGGTGAATTCAAGAAGTAACACGGCTTCGACATCTGCTTTTTCGAGATATTGCAAACGTTCATGTACGTGGCACAAACGACGTGGAGCTTCTTCAGGAAACAGCACGGCACGCGGGTGAGGTTCAAAAGTCACTACAATAGCTAAACCACCAACAGCTTGGGCATGGCCTTTAAGTTCGGCCAACACTTGCTGGTGTCCCATATGCACACCATCAAAATTCCCTACAGTAATGGCTCCGCCACATATGCCAGCCTCAGTGGCTTCTTGCCATGTATGAAATACTTTCATTCTAGCTCCTTGCTGATGCCCTGACTTCCAAATGCCAGTAGCAATGACAACATCGGTGCGCCCGAATTGATTGTGCCATCATAAACCCATTGCATAGCCTCTTTGCGCGCTACCCAAAAGCAACGAATATCTTCATGCTCACTGGCAATGCCGCCACCTTTTCCCATAGGATTGTTTTTATCAATATGCCCAAAATATAACGTAATATGCTCGGATGACCCACCTGGAGTGGAATAATATTTCCCCAAAAAAGTCATCGATGTAGGAGCGTAACCCGCTTCTTCAACAGCCTCACGGCGTGCGGCTGTTTCAGCATTTTCACCTTGATCAATCATGCCTGCAACGACTTCAACCAACCATGCATTATCGTCGCGTACGGCAGCACCAATGCGAAATTGTTCAATGAGTAACACTTCATCGTATGCCGGGTCATAGAGCAAAACGGCAACAGCATTGCCACGCTCTAAGTGCTCGCGCTCAATATGCATTGTACCGCCATCAAAGCGTTCATGTTCGATGCTATAGCTGTCTAACTCGAAAAAACCACGGTGTAGAGGGCGCTTTGATTTGAGTGTATAATCCATAAAAGGCAATCTAGCCCGCATTATTCACAAATACTACCGCGCCCTTGCTTGTTCCTTTGTCCACAGCAAATCCTTCATCAGTCGTCCGTATGCACTGCTACGAACTTCTTCTTCAGAAGTTGTTGCAAACAAAGCCTCTGCGCAATCATCACGCCGATTCATGAATAATGCGGGCTAGGAGTCTGTCGGGCTTAGTCAACTTACTGCGAAAAATGGAGATTGGCTGCTTTTTACCTTTATTTTCGCGTAACTATGCAGTTCACCCCTGATTTTCCCGACGCCGGCGTTAAAAAGTGCTCACTTACAGGCGTAAGTTCGGCTTTGGCATCCGGCGTCGCTCTACCTCCTCCATCCATGGAGTCATCCGCCTTTTCGCCTTGGCCTCTGAAAAATCAGCGCTAACCTGAACAGCGACAGACTAACTTTATGGTTGTGCTGAAATATTCATGCCTGAGTCTTTCCACTTTCATAAACATTTTGCGCGTGTTGCACTTGCTCTTTGAAGCCGCCGTGCTAAAAAAAATATGCCGACTTATTTGTTTCATGCTACAGTGTGCAGATGAAGATTTTAGTTGTTGAAGATGAAGAACGCGTTGCGCAATTTATTCAGAAAGGCCTGAAGGAAGAAGGCCATGCTGTTGATGTATCCTATGATGGTGAAGATGGCGGTTTTTTGGCGGAAGTAAATGATTATGATTTGATTTTACTTGATGTGATGTTGCCGAAGAAAAATGGTATCAGTGTGTGCCGTGAAATTCGGGCTCGTGGTATTGTAACACCTGTATTGATGTTGACGGCTCGCGATAGTGTTGAAGATCGTGTTCGTGGGTTGGATGCTGGAGCCGATGATTATTTGGTAAAACCCTTCGCTTTTGAAGAACTTTTGGCACGCGTTCGGGCACTGCTGCGTCGCCAGTCTGATAGCAAAACACCAACATTACAATTGGCTGACCTAGAACTGGACCCTATTACACGGCTTGTAACGCGTTCGGGGAAAGCGATTCGACTTACCACCAAAGAATACTCACTCTTGGAATATTTATTGCGCAATGCAAATAAAGTATTGTCGCGGACGTTGATTGGTGAGCATGTATGGGATATGAACTTTGACCCAGAAAGCAATGTGATTGATGTATATATTAGTCATTTGCGCAATAAAATTGATAAAGGTTATGACGTGCCTTTATTACACACCATGCGTGGGCAAGGCTATTTACTTAGTGTCGATAGCCCGCTTATTTAGCCAAAATAGACATAGGCTCGTTTTATGATGCAAAAGATACGCCTCCATATGTTGGGAACATTCCGTGGTCGCTTGGCGTTGCTGTATGTTGCCGTGGAACTAGCGATTCTTATTTTTGCAGGATTGGTCATTTATTTCTTTTTAGCACGTCAAGTTTATCAGAACCTTGATGATGCTCTATTGTCTCAATCACATACATTGGAAATAGAGTTGGAGCAGTCGAATAGTTATTTCTGGCTGACCGTATTGGATAATTATGCCCGTGATACACGGGATTCTGTCGAACTTATTACTGCCAACGGTGTTATTCAATATACATCTGATAAAAGCTTGGTGGGTACGGGCGGTAATCAGGTTAGTTTTGCTTTGGGTCAAGCAATGACTGGAAAAGGAGCTGTTTTTATTTCTACCGACTCGTTGCTTCGTAAAAGTAATATGCGTGTTTTGGCATTGCCCATTCATAAATCAGGGCATGTCGCCGCAGTTATATTAATTGGCCATAATACCAGTGAAATACAAAGCTTCTTTAAATTGCTGTACACCATTGGAGGATTTTTGGGGCTTATTTCAATTGTCTTGAGTGCATGGGCTGGTTATCTGATGGCAAAACGTGCCCTTCGTCCTATTGAAGCAATCAAGAAAACAGCGAGGGCAGTTGCACGTGGGGATCTTTCTCAGCGTCTATCTAGCCATGCCCGAGAGCGTGAAATTGAAGAGCTTGAAATCAACCTTAATCATATGTTTGAGGCCTTGGAGTCGAGTTTTAAGTCGCAGAAACGCTTTACTGCTGATGCTTCGCATGAGTTGCGTATGCCATTAACCATTTTGAAAGGTGAAATTGAAGTGGCACTTCGGCAAACTCGTAGCGTTAAAGAGCATGAAAGATTGTTAAAGCAACATTTGGATATTGTGGCTCGCATGCAACGTATCGTTGATGACTTATTAACGCTGGCTCGTGCTGATGCAGGGATGCTTGAACTGGAGCAGAACACCTTAGATTTATCATTGTTGTTAGAGGAAGTTGGACAGCAGCATTTGATTTTGTACGAGCAGCGAAAGTTGCGCTTGGAAATTGATATTCAAGATGATTTGGAAGTGATGGGGGATCATGGGCAACTTGAGCGGGTCATTTTCAACTTATTGAGCAATGCTTACAAATATGCACCGCAAGGTTCCACAGTATGGCTGACTGCTTATGCCAGACAAGATCATGTACTGATTACGGTCTGTGATGAAGGGATGGGTATTCCAGAACAACATCAGAGTCGTTTGTTTTATCGTTTTTATCGTGTTGATGATGCACGTGCGCGTAAACAAGGTAGTGCAGGGTTAGGGTTGGCGATTTGTAAACATATTGTTGGGGCACATTATGGCAAAATATGGGTAGAGAGTGAGGAAGGTAAGGGGGCATCATTCATGGTCCAGCTGCCGTTAAGTAGTATAAACCCTGAACATCATCAACGCCTTCAAACGATGCTGAAGAGTGCACCCTGAGCATAAAAACTCAGGGTACATTGTTCTTTACTTGTTGAGGTCGCTCAGGGCAATCGCATTAATGTAAAAGGGGACGCTACCCTTTATGTAAAAGGGGACGCTACCCTTTATGTTCTTTTTTACTGCTCTGCTAACTGTAGCATAAGGGAAAACAGGGTGAAGCTTCCATAACTTGCTATTTTTTGTTCATTTCTTTTTCAGAAAAGAAAGAGAACCAAAGAAACTGCCCTACATAGCTGCGAACTTCCTCCACTTACATGCATAAAAAGGGCACGTGTTACTGTGCTTATCCTTTTGTAACTATTCAGCATGTTTGTTGAAACATGCATTTAAGTGTCATGTCGAACGTAG
>JAUZQS010000287.1 GCA_030950875.1 Mariprofundaceae bacterium
ATAATCATCACGCAATTTATGCCATGCACCAGAAAGCGTCATGAGGCCATTCACGGCACCACCCCATGATGGAATAATCATGGCAATAGAAACAGCGGCACCCAAAGAACCTGCCCAATCAGGCAAGGCTGTGTATTGCAAGTGATGTGCGCCCAACCAAACATAACCAAACATCAATGCCCAAAAATGTAACACAGATAAACGGTATGAATAAATCGGCATGTCAGCCTGTTTAGGAATAAAGTAATACATAATACCAAGGAAACCTGCAGTTAAGAAGAAGCCAACCGCATTATGCCCCCACCACCATTGAATCATGGCATCGTGTACACCTGAATAGATAGAATAGGAATGCGTCAACGTCACTGGAACGACAAGTGAGTTTACCACATGTAGATAGGTAATCATAATCATCATACCAAGGAAGAACCAGTTAGCCACGTAAATATGCGACACTTTTCGATTGGCAATCGTCATCACAAAGTTAAACATATAAGAGAGCCAAACCACTGCGATAAGAATATCAATCGGCCATTCGAGTTCGGCATACTCCTTGCCTTGTGTCCAACCCATAGGGAATGAAATAACCGCGCCAACAATAACTAGGTTCCAACCCCAGAAGGTAAACCACGCTAGCTTGTTGCTCCAAAGTGGCACTGCACAGGTACGCTGGACAATATAAAATGCTGTTGCCATTAAAGTACAACCACCAAACGCAAAAATCACCGCATTGGTATGCAACGGGCGCAAGCGACCAAAGCTCATGTATTCATTAAGGTTTAGTGCGGGGAATGATAGCTGCCATGCAATAAGATCGCCTACAAGCGCTCCCACAACAAGGTAAACCACCGCACAAACAGAAAATGCTTTCACAATTGCCATATTGTAATTGGGATTTTCAGGGGTATTTTCGACCACTGTTTCCACCTCCTCGTAAAGAATATGAGTCATAACATATATTAAAAATACATTAATGCAAATTTAATCTATATTTAAATTGAGTCTCCTCAAGAATCCCATTTCAACTTTTCACTCAACTACAGCCGTTGATAAGAAAAGGGTTCAAGTGTCGTAAGGTGGGTCTGAAGCAAGTCATGAGCTTCTTCACATTCTCACGCAGAGCGCAAAGCGTGTCATTGCCGATCAAGCAGCCAAAACCTCAGCAAGGCCATCAGGAAGATACTCCTCACCCATGCCTCAGAGGTTGAAGCCAGTCGAGCACGAATTTGATTAAGTCGGCAACCGTTTTTCCTCTGTCCAAACTTACCCAGTATTTCCCAATCGTTAAATATACAACTTTTTGTATGATACTTTATTACTCTCCCACACAAAGATAACGCTTCTCATTAGCATTATTCAACCGTCACTGATTTTGCCAAATTGCGTGGCTGATCCACATCTGTTCCTTTAGAGCGCGCTACCTCATATGCAAGTAATTGCAGTGGAATTGATGCCAGTAATGGTGCTGTAAAGAAATCACCTTCTGGCAACTTTAATATCGCATCAGCATGAGCAGGGAAGTCTTTTTCATCCGCATCTGTAAGCAAAATAACTTTTGCTCCACGCGCCTTCACTTCATGGAGGTTTGAAATAATTTTTTCCAGATGATACTGCCGTGGCGCTATCACGATGACAGGAAGCTGCTCATCAATCAAAGCAATCGGCCCGTGTTTCATTTCGCCTGCGGCATAGCCTTCGGCATGGATATAGGCAATTTCCTTCAGCTTCAAAGCACCTTCGAGTGCCAAGGGGTAACATGGGCCTCGGCCCAAAAATAATGCCCCATGTACATTCGCAAACAGTGGGATAAGTGGTGCAATGTTATCTTCACCATCCAACAGGCTCTGCATACCTTCCGCAGCATCCAAGAGAGCTTGGTAATGCCCTTGCCATGCATCAGCTTGAATACAACCCGCACGCATCGCCAATTTAATAGAAAACAACGCCAATACAGTCAATTGTGCTGTATAAGCCTTGGTTGATGCCACACCAATTTCTGGGCCTGCACAAAGCTCAATAAAACCGCTGGATTCACGAACCAATGAGGAGCTGGCTACATTGCAAATAGCCAATGTATAATTATCGGGTGTTCTTCGTTTAAAGAGTCGCAATGCCTCTAAAGTATCCGCCGTTTCACCTGATTGGGATAGCGTAATCAACCAAGTATTCGCACCAATCACCGGATTTCTATAACGGTATTCAGATGCCACATCCACTTCAACTGGGATCTGTAAATAACGTTCAAGCCAATAACGCGCTGTTAATGCCGAATGGTATGATGTTCCACATGCCACCATAACAATACGCTCTGGTAGAGCTGTAGACTGAACAAAATCAGCATGTGGAAAAGCAATCTTTCCACTATCTGCATAAGCATGCACAATATTTGTAATCACACTCGGCTGCTCATGAATTTCTTTCAACATATAATGTGCATAATCGCCTTTACCAACAGCTGAGCCTGTATAAGGAAGCTCTTGCCATGCATGCTGCACTGACTGCCCATCTCGATTATAAACACATACCGAATCGCTCTGAATATAACCCCACTCACCCTCATCCAGATACATCACATCCGTTGCAAGCCCCGCAACAGCCAAGCCATCAGATGCAATATAATAGCCATCATCATTACGCGCCAACAACAGAGGGCTTCCCTTACGGGCAAACCATACTTTATCCGTATCACCCTGATGCATGACACCTATAGCATAAGCGCCCTTTAAGCGAGCCAGCACTTCTTGCATTGCGGCAAACATACTTTTGCCTTCCGCAACTGCCTGCGATAACAACCAAGGAATCACTTCGGTATCTGTATCTGATACACAGCTCACACCTGCTTGCTCTAACTCTTTTCGTAAAACACCATGGTTTTCGATAATGCCATTGTGTACCACTGCAATATCATGGCTACAATGAGGGTGTGAATTGCGCACAACAGGCTTACCATGGGTCGCCCAACGCGTATGCCCAATACCCAGCAACCCATCATGACGGCTGCTAAGCAATGCTGTTTCTAAATAATGAAGTTTCCCAGCTTCTTTCGTACACTCAAACAAAGAGTCATGCAGTGTGCAGATACCCGCGCTATCATAACCACGGTATTCCATGCTCTTCAAACCAGTCAACAAGTCCGCTGCAATCGGCTTAGATGAAGCCCCACCAATAATTCCGCACATTAGCTTTTCTCTGGCCTCTTCCAATCTTTGACATAACGCTGCTCTGGACGTGCCGATAAAGTTAAACCATTTTTTTGCACAAGTTTGGTAATCACACTGCCTGCACCAATCGTTGCACCATCTCCCACTGTCACAGGTGCAATAAGCTTGGTATCCGATCCAATAAATGCGCCATCACCAATGATTGTCTTGTGTTTGTTTGCGCCATCATAGTTACAAGTGATCGTGCCTGCCCCAACATTACAATCCTGGCCCATCGTTGTATCTCCGATGTAGCTCAAGTGGTTTACCTTGCTGTTCTGTCCAATAATAGACTTTTTAATTTCCACAAAATTACCAATCTTCACGCCTTCATCTAATTTGGCTTGCGGTCGCAAACGCGCATAAGGACCAACCGTTCCATGAGCGCCAACATGGGCTTGTTCAAGATGTGAAAATGCATGAATCTTTACATCATCATCCACCCATGATTGCTCAATAACGGCATAAGGGCCGACTTCGCAACCGTCCCCTATTTGCGTATTGCCGAGTAACTGGCTCCCTGCCCGAATCATCGTATCCATGCCAAGCTTTACAGACACATCAATGCGTACCGTGCTTGGCTGCTCAATACTCACACCTTCTTTTTCCCAGCCTTCAATGACACGCTGTTGCAATAACTCTGTCACATGGCGCAATTGTGTTCTGTCATTCACACCGAGCATTTCATTGCTATCGGCCATAAGTACGGCTTCTACCTTAGCGCCTTGTTGCAGTGCCAATGGCACAATACTCGGCAAATAATATTCACTCTGCTTGTTATTATTGTCTACTTGTTTCAGAAGTTGAAACAAAAGCTTCTGTTTCACACAAAAAATACCAGAGCTCACTTCATTGAGTAAGCGTTCCGCATCACTGGCATCGCGCTCCTCAACAATGGATTCCACCCCACCTTGTTGGTTACGGCATATGCGTCCATAACCTGCGGGGCTAGCCAACTCTGCCGACAAAAAGGATATATCCGAACTTGCTTTTATGTGAGCCTCAACCAGCCCTGCGAGAGTTGATGCCTGCAACAATGGTGTATCTGCACACACAATCAGAACGTTCTCAGCATTTACACATGCCGACTCAGCTTGTTGGACAGCATGACCTGTACCCAATTGTTCAGCCTGTTTTACCAAGCTAACATGGTACGACTTCTCAACAGCGGCATACACCTGCTCACCACCATGCCCTGTTACCAGCGCAATTCCCTGTGGGCATAATGCCTCAACATTCGCCAACACATGGCTCAACATGCTTTTGCCCAACACATTGTGTAATACCTTGGGTATTGTGGAGCGCATACGTTTTCCTTGGCCTGCAGCCAATACAATCACTTGTAAGTTTGGATAATGATATTGATTCACAACACACCTCATTCAAAGTTAATTATGTATAGCCACAATCTTTC
>JAUZQS010000288.1 GCA_030950875.1 Mariprofundaceae bacterium
AGCATTTTTCCAGCTCCAAGGGCAGTTTGATATGCCAGTTTGGCGGCAAGCTCTTTTGATAAGCCCAATGATTCACCCGTAGCTTGCATCACTTCTGCGAGCAAAAAGAAATAGGCAGGGCCGCTACCCGATACAGCGGTTACAGCATGCAGGTGTTTTTCATCATCCACCCATGCAGTCTCACCTGATGCAGCGAGGATATATTCGGCTTGTTTTTTATGCGTTTCATCAGCATCACTAAATAAGACCGACATGCCTGCACCAACCAAAGCAGGGGTGTTGGGCATGACGCGTACCAAGCCAACGCTTGCTGAGTTTATAAACTGTTTTAGCTGAGCCATGTTAACACCCGCAGCAATACTGATGGCCGTTAATTTTTCAGGGAGATGCTCAGCAATGCCTGCTAGTACTGTCTCCATTTGTTGCGGTTTAACCGCCAGTACCAAAATATCTGCATTGGCAATAGCGGATGCATTATTGCTATCTGTTTTGACACCGTAGCGTTGATGTAAGTCTTTCAAACGACTTTCTTGGATATCGGAAACACAAATTTTATGACTGTTATGTCCTGATTGGGTTAGGCCAGAAATCAGCGCTTCGGCCATATTTCCGCCGCCGATAAATGTAATCTTTAGATTTTGCATGGTTTGCCTTTTAGTCATTTTTGGTCTGTTGCTACTGCATCAAACAAGGAACTTCCTAATCGCACCATTGTTGCTCCTTCTTGTACTGCCGTTTCCCAATCACCACTCATTCCCATACATAACTCACGTATTGTGCCATATTCCTGCTGTAAGTCATCTCGTAGTTCATGTAAAAGTCGAAATGCAGGTGCGGGATTTACATCTTTGGCGGCCATGCCCATCAGGCCAATGATTTGCAACTCTTTCATGGCGGAGAGTGCAGTGTATAGTTCTGGTAATGCTTTGGGCTGCACACCTTGTTTTTGAGATTCTCCTGAAATATTAACTTGAATCAATACGGGTAAGGTGCGCTTTTGAAGGTGCTTGGCAACAGCTTGGGCGGCCTCCAAATCGCAGAGTGAATGCCACATGCAGGCATATTGGGCAATATATTTGGCTTTGTTTTTTTGTAATGGGCCAATAAAGTGCCACTGAGCATGGGGAAATTTTATAGCCCGATCTCGAAGGTTTTGCGGACGTGACTCGGCAAAATCACATTGCCCTGCATCAATTAACATTTGTACAGCCTCATCAGAGGTATATTTTGATACAGCTAACAGGCGCGTATGGCTGGTCGCCAATGAGCAACAAATATCAGCCCATGTTTGAACTAACTGCTTCACTTGTTTGCTGCTCTGCTCATTAAAATGGTTAAAATTGCATAAAATATTAGGGACTGGCCTAGCAGTAACCATACACTGAGAATCGGGCTTTTTACCAAAGCCAAGGCCGCCAAACCAACCATGCATGAGAAACCTAAAATAAGCATGACAGCTTGTCGTTGTGAACAGCCCAAAGCCATAAGTCGGTGATGTAAATGATCGCGTCCGACATATTCAAGCCATTCACGGACATTATGCACATCACCACGCTGAATACGCGCCACAGTGGTATGAATCATATCAAAAATCATCACGGAAAAAATAAGTAGTGGTGCGGCATAGGCCTTGATGGCACCTTCTGAAGACCAATCACCCATGACGGCAATGGCAGCCATCATCCAGCCCAAATATGTACTTCCAACATCGCCTAAGAAACTGCGTGCAGGTGTTTTGTAACGAGCATTATCAGGCAAGAAGCCAATAGCTCCGCCAGCCAGCGCTAAGCATAAAAATAGCATGTATATTTGGCCTGTATGCCATGCTAATGAGCCCATTAACAGAGATGTCGTCGCGGCCAGTGATGCAGCCAAACCATTGATGCCATCAAGGAAGTTGAATGCATTGGTAATGCCAATAATCCATAGTCCCGTAACAGCATATTCTAAGCCATACCCCCACCAAGTATCGGGTGCAAAATTAAGATGTACGCCAACAGCCATTAAGATGCCTAGTGCCGATAATTGCCCCAGAAGTTTTACTGATGCGGATAATTCATGAATATCATCCCACAGTGATAGACAGCCTACAATTAAGGCTGATATACAGACGCCTTTTAGTTCAATGGAATAGTTGAAGTTCAGCAATAGTGTGATGTTGACAGCTAAAATAACGGATAAGCCGCCAATACGTGGGGTTATAGTAGCATGTACACGTCTAGCATTATCGGGGATGTCCAATGCGCCTACTTTGTGAGCCAATATAATCACATAAGGCATAAGACCATAAGCAATCAAAGAAGATGCCAATGCCAATATAAAGCCTTGGGTGAATAAGCCGTGTAATGGCCAAGGAAAGGCCAAAACTAAACCGAAACATAGACCAGTATTGCGTATATAGGGGAGGTCTAGTGTTTGAAACATGTTTTTAACCCCTGTTCGTACTGTTGATACTCATGGCTGCTCATGGTTGGCAATAATGGCAGAGATATACAATCTTTCCATGCCTGATATGCGCCTTCGCATGGCTCATCTGTGGCAAAGTTTAGTGGTTTCTGAACAGGCTTGGCAGCACCAATGCCGTGTGCGTGCAAATGTTGAATGCATGCTTCTGCATCACCATCACTACGAATAATATAGCGAAAGGCATTGCCTATTCCTCGGTTACTGATGCTTTGCACATAGCTTTGGGGAAGATGCTTATCAATCCATAGCATGTGTTGTTGACGTTGCAGGGTTTCCTGCTGGTTACGCTCTAGACGACACAAAACCAAGGCTGCATGTATATCTGATAATGGGTGATGACCGACATAGCTTTGGGTAAAATCGGCCAGATCAGGGTTTGACATGGCACGTACTTGCATGCAAATAGCTTGTGATGCCATTACCATGCCTCCATACGCACCCCCCCATGGTTTGGTGGCATGAAATGATGCAATAGAAACATCGCCAAAGCTTCCCACAGGCTTAGCATCGATCATAGCTCCAGCGGCTTGGGCAATATCTTCAATAATAGGGCATGGCCAAGATTCTTTAACCAGAGGCTCAATCATGCCAAATGGATGGACTAAAATAACGGCATCGAGGCTGGGGGCAATATGCCAAGCTTTATCTGCATTTAGGCGCAAACTATCATCGCAATCCATGCAGACTGGAAGGCAACCTGCAGCACGAACTGCAAACAATAAGGATGCGCATGCATACGCTGGAATGCCGACACGCTTGATGTTCTTTTGCATGGATAGCGTGCGAATGGCAAGCATCAGCGCACTGGTTCCAGAATCGACAGCCACAGCATCATGACAGCCAAGATGCTGTATGATGGTTTGTTCTAATAACCTTGCCTGAGCCCCTGATACTGTATACCCCGAAGATACAACCGACTGGACAGATGCGGAGAAATATTCATCAAATATGGGGCGTGAATGCGGTATCATTGGGTAACAACCTAGATTATTCATGAATAATCTAGGCTAAAGGCTTATACGTACTGGAATAAAAGCTTCGGCACAGGATAGCTTGCTTTGCATGCCGCGAAAGTGTGCGGTTGCTAGCGCAATTTCGACAATATTTAAACGCACATGGGTACGGTCAAGTTGTGAAGCATGGGCTTCCAGAGCTTGTAATTTTAATTGTAAAACATTGTTAATGCCCATAAATGCAGTGGGGTCAAAGCCTGTTGATGATGGTGTTTCATAATATAACACATTGGGGACGTAACGGGTGACAGAACGCGCTACCTGCGCCAATACACGGTGATCTTGGTGTGTATCTTCGCCATAATTTACATACACTGTGTCGGGGTTGACTTGTTGAACAATGGTTTCGAGCTTTGCCATCAAATCCTGCGCTTGATGGGGTAACATGGTATCTGATAATCCACCCCAGTGAATTTTATGGACACCTAAAATATTTGAGGCTGCTTGCTGCTCAGCTTTGCGTGTTTCACCCGCGCCACCCACATCGCCATATGTTGCGACAAAGATATGTACTTCATCACCACGTGCAGCATGCTCTGCGAGGGTTCCACCACAACCAATCTCAAGATCATCAGGGTGTGGTGCGAGTGCCAGAATCCGTTTTGGACGATGTTGTTGAGGGTTTGTCATTGTGTCTTGCCTCCCATATTGCGAATGATATCGATGGATGAATCACCGCAATGAAATAGTACATCCAGCACGCTTAAATGAGAAATAAAATCACCATGCAGTTGTGGATACACGGGGGCTTCGACTTGTTGAAAGTAGAGTTCGATATTGGCCTCTTGGAAAGTCGAAGGCTGTAAATAATTACGACCTTCAGAGCCTGACAAATAGGCTGTGCCATCTAAAATCTTGCATAATTCAATCAATCGCAGTGTAGGATCATCAGACACTTTTCCTATATCCGATGCCAATAACAACGGCGTTTCACATGCGAGCATGCCTCCTAAAGCACGAATGATTGCTACATTTAATGCACACAGGTTTTCCCAAGATTGTTCAAAAATAGGTTTTAGTTCAGGCCAGTATTTGTCCAGATAAGGCGCTTTGGCATAACTCTGTTCAATGGATGCGATTTGTTTTCGTGCCCATGGTTTTGGGGCAATGCCAACGTGCGCGATGCTTTGCGGGAAACGGTACGTCACGGGAACAGTAAGCCATTGAGCTCCATTGGGTGTTTTGATGCGATTGCGGTTCTGCCATTCATTTTTATGGTATTGAACGGTGTCTAAAATGATAAACGCATCGGAAATCATCCATTTATGAAAAAAACCAGCCCACGGCAAATAATTAGGCTGATGAATTGTGATGAGTTTCATTCGACATGTACCAGAAAAGGGTTGGCAACCATGCGTAGCCCCTGTTTGATTTGCAAGCGAATGACATGCGCACCCTTGCCGACTTGCAAAGCTATGATAGGTGTTCGTGTGGCATTTACTTGTAATAACGTTGTTTTGGCAATCCTGCCATCGACAATCCATTCACCTTTAAATGCTGGCTGTTCTTTGGAGCTTGGTATGGTATCTGTTAATGCGGCAACAACATGCAGCGGTGGGCGAACACGCGCTTCATCACCTGGCAACATACGTAAACCATTGGCGTCTTCTAAATATAACGTTTGTATGGCGATATTCTTATCTTTTGTCATTCCCCATGCCACCATATGCCCTTGGCGCATGGCTGCTAGAACATCATCGGATTTAGCAGTCTTGCTCCAGACATCCATCGGAAAGTTGCCCAAATACTCATTTGCCATACCCTCTTCATGGTAATCACCAGCGGCAACAGCCCAAATAGGTTTGTGATGGTAAGCACGCATATAATCCATCATATAACGATCCCACAAACCTCCTGCCACGGTGTTTTGATCGGTGTCACCGTAGACTGCGGCAAAGGCATCGGCAGTAGGATCTTTGAACACACGTTTGTTATAGGGCGGCGTATCCAGATGTATACCCATAGGGCCTTCTCTGACACCTGATAAGGTGCCTGGATGGGCCCAGATCACAAACAAACCTTGCTCATGGGCTGTATTGATAAAATCGACATCCGGATCTACCATAGGTTTCATTAACCATGATGTTAAAAACGCAATAAAAGATGCCATCAATAATAGCGCGATGGAATGTTTGCGACGGCGTATGAAAATGATTATTAAGACAAATATTAGAGCGCACCAAAATGCCAGTGAGATGGAGCGATTCCCATAAGCGTGGCGCAAATCATAACTACTTAGACCTTCAACCTGTGCAGGTTTTTCAATGCCCAATGTGATCATATGCCGCTCAGCATTATGTAAGGTTAAATTTTTAAAAGGTATACCCGACCATGTGTAACCAGGGATGGATTCGGTACCTGCAAAAAGTTGAATTTCAGGGTGTTTGGCACGCTGGCGATTTAAGTCAGAGAAAAAATAATCCAAGCCAGTGACATAGAGCGATGGGTGCTGCATAGCATAACCCAAAATATTGGGCATCGGGGCAATGCCAAAACGAATGGAAAAACGATCATGTTCGGTAAATGCCAATGTATCAATACCACGTTTTTTGGCCAACTCAATCAACATGTCCATATCATGCTTGCCATCAGAATGGGTGCTACGCACATCAATCAATACACGCTTGGGGGAGTTGTTTTTTTGTACAGCAATTGTTTTTTGTTCAGCGTCAGAGTGTTGCTGTGTTGCTGCTAATTCGAGTTGATTAGAAGCTTTCAAAAGCTGCTGTAAACGTTGCATGTCTATATCGGAAGCGGCGGCATGAAATGCTCCTAAAAACAAACAGCATAATAGTAAGGAATTACGTACGAACATGTTGATATACTCTCTCCAGACCATGTATCATGGCTTCTACCGAATAAGACTTAGCACGCTCTCTTGCGGCGTTAGATGTTTTAGCATCCCATTCTTTTAGCAAGGCATTGGCCACTTGGGTGGGCTGTTGAGCGTCAACGACACAACCGACACTGTCATCAACGAGTTCACGCAAACCACAGACATTTGACACCACACAAGGCAGCCCCGCAGCAAAAGCTTCAACTACGGCTCGGCCCATGCCTTCATTGTGTGATAATAAAACAAAACATCGGGCAGCCGCTAGGTATGGCAATGGATCTGCCCAACCTGCGAAATAAATATTTTCGGCAATGGCCAATTTTTTTGCCAATAACTCCAATGAATAACGCTCTTCACCATCGCCAACCAATGCGAGTTTTGCATTTGGTTTGTTTATACAAACCTCTGCCCAAGCAGCAAGCAGGCGCTCCATGCCTTTGATGGGCACCAGTCTTCCCACAGATACGGCATCCCACTGTATTTCGCCGTCATATTGAGCCACTTGTTTTTCGATAGATTGAATATCAACACCACTGGGAATCACATGCCATTGCGCACTTGTGCCAATGGACAATGCCAAATGATCATCGCGCTCTGCTTTGGTCAAGGCAATCAAGGCATCGGTTTTATAGGCTAAACAACGTTCAATCATAATGAATACTTTGGTTTTTAGTGTGCCAAAGTAGCCGTGAAAAATATGCCCATGCGGTGTATGTACCCGTGTTTCATGCTTGGTTGCCAAGCGGCCTAAAGCACCTGCTTTGGAGGTATGGGTATGAACAATATCGAAGCCTTCAAGTAAAAGTGCTTTTATTTGCTTGTATGCCTGCCAGTCATGCGTACCCATGTTGCGTAACATTGCAGAAAGAATGACAGCTTTTCCGCCCAAGGCTTTAAATATTGCGAGATCCGAATCCACTTTAGCCTGTTCTGCCAAAGATATGTCTGATGCCAAGTTGGATCCATAAGCCAAGGTGACTTGATGGCCCAAACGACATTGTTCAATGCCCGAAAGCAGTGTGTTGACGGCTGAACCACCGCGATCCATGCGGGTGATTAAATGTAGGATTTTCATGCCAAGGCTTGTACTGCTTTGGTTAAAGCATGGTCATGTTTTTGCCATGCGAAATGCTCTTCTGTTTCGGAGGCTAGTTTTTGACGCTCTTGAAAACTTGGCAGTGTATCCAAGTAGTGCAATACGCTTTTGGCGAGGGCTTCGGGTGTTGCATGCTCAGCAATACGGTTAAATGGATGCCAAGATACCACATCAGGATTCGCACCAACGGGTGTAGCAATGACGGGTAGTCCAAGCACATTGGCTTCCAATGTTACCAAACCAAAGCCTTCAAGGGAGCGCGTTGGTAACATAAACAAATCAGCTGACCATAGGCGTTGTTGAACTTTCTTTTCGGGAAGAAAACCACTAAATGCTATGATATTATGCATGTTTAATGTGTCACGAAGCCGCTTTAACGGCTCTAGCAGTGCGCCACTACCCATGACATCCCAACGCACATCAGGCCGGTCAACATGCACAATCGCAGCGGCTTGCACCAATAAATCGACACCTGTACGCGGCACTAAATTTCGCAGTGTAACGATGGTTGGCAAATCAGCGTCACTACCCCAAATCGACTGACGCATCTTTTCACGTTCTTCCCATGGCAAGCCAAACCCATCGATGCCGCCTGCTGCGATGGCGGTTTGCTTTGCGGGAATATTGAAAAAATTCTGTAAGCGTTGCTGCATAAAATCGCTTAATACCAAGTGAGACTGGGCACTTTTGTAGACTGAGGCTTCCAGTTTTCGCAT
>JAUZQS010000289.1 GCA_030950875.1 Mariprofundaceae bacterium
AATGCTATTGTCCATGTTGATGCGAATATCTGAACGTGAAATATTGAGTGCATTAGCGGCAAGAATGAGCGGAAGTGAGGGGAAATACGCTTGACCATAGAGCATGGTCAGTGATGCATGTCGGGTGATTCCATCAGCATCAGTGATGATATTGGTATGGCCAATGCCGGCTGCTGCTTGAATCATGTGTTGTGTGTCTGTGTGAATGTGTACGGCATGAACAGGGTTATCTAAATGTACTGGTTGGGGGGCAGCGTGTTGAAGTGCCAAACTTTTAAGTTGTGGTGAGATGGTGTTTATCACGAGCGTGTTGTCTGTGCTTAGATCGAAATGGATAGGTAACACGATGTTACCAGCATGTTGAATGGCATGGGTAAGCTTGGTGTCATCACTAGATATGGATGTTCCCTTGGAGTCTATGGTGAGATCGGTGATGGCGACAAATCTTGTGTTGGCTGGTGTTAACGCATTAATGATAAATACCAAGGCTTGTTTGGCAGTCAATTGGTTTTGAATGAGGCTAGTCTGATGGATATTGATGATAGCAATCGCATCATTCATTGTGCTGGCTTGATGCTGTGTTGATGTGTCATAGATGCTATTCTCAAGATAGCTTAAGGGGGACGTTTCATGTTGGAGAGTAAATAGACATAGGATAGTTAGCATACTGCCAATAAACCAGTCTGTTTTCCAAATTGCCCCAAGGTTCAAAAGAATCATTCCTCCGTATTTATTTTAGACTGTTTCTGAACTTTTGCATGCTCAACTTTGCCGATTCTACTATCCGCATGATTTTGGCAATTATGTATGGACTGTGCAACCATCGAATGCTTTTGATGTTATAGCCAAGGCCCACATTGATGGAACTCTAACCTATTAAAGATGATCAAACACGAACCGCGAATGGACGCCAATAAACGCGAATTAAAAACAGTATCAAAACATTGAGCCTCTTGCAAAACTCTGGGTGGATGAGTGGGGAAGCCAATCGCCGCTCATGAGTTTTGCAAGTGGCTCCATTGGCTGCTATATATTTTTAAATTGGCCAGTGCGTGTCGCACGCAGACAGGCACTCGGGGGTGGCAAAGTTCGTCATCCCGAAGGATTTTATAGGGAATCCAGACACGACGGTAACTGGATCCCCGATACAAGCACTCGGGGATGACGGAATAAATTGTCGCTCAATAACAGAGCAGGTATGCATTACCACGCAGGAGCGTGGGAACGAGAAAACGAGAAAAGCAGCCCATTCTTCTATGGGAACAAGATGATTTAAAGGGTAGCGTACCCTGTTTTTACTGAGGGGGGTAAGTTAAATTATGCCACATATTCGTTTGTTCCAAGCCAATCTTATCAAACGCCACCTTGCTGAATTGGCTCCTATTCCAGCCGAACATTTAACTATCCTAAAACGCTGGCAAGAGGCATTTGCTTCAGGTCGTTTAAACAAAATCAAAGAGATTTCTCTACAAGGTGAATTTCTTACTGATATGTTTGGGCATATTTTAGGCTATGATGGCATTACTTCTGCACAATATGACATTTGGAACTGGGAAGCTGAAACACATATCTCTGGCGTTGGTCATGCCGATGCAGGTTTAGGTTTTATGCATCAAGATGGGAAGCGTTTGGTTGCACCTGTAGAGCTGAAAGGAGCTATGACCAGCCTTGATCACACCATGTCTCGTGGATACACCCCTGTGCAACAAGCATGGCGATATGCCAATGCCATTCCTGATTGTCGTTGGGTCATTGTTTCTAACTATCGTGAACTTCGTCTTTATGCCACAGACCACACGCCATCGGAATATGAGCTGTTTGAAATCAGTAAACTGACAGACCCATCTGAATATTGGCGTTTACAACTTTTACTCAACAAAGACCATTTTTTAGCGGGCAACTTAGAATCATCTTTAGAAAGTGCTACAGACAGCCTCCTAGCTGAATCAGGTGCAGCAGAAAAAGCGATTACCAAACGGCTGTACAATGACTACCGAAGCATTCGTAGTGACTTATTTCAACAGTTAATAGAGCATAACCCTGATATTGATGACATCTTACTCATTTCAGCAGCGCAAAAGATATTAGATCGTGTTTTATTTATCGCCTTTGCTGAAGATGTGGGGTTGTTGCCGAATAATATTTTACTCAAAGCATTTGAGAGTAGTAATGCCTTTAATCCAGCGCCCATTTGGTCTAATTTCCAAGGGCTTTTTCAAGCTGTTGATAAAGGTAATGCCGCCTTAAATATCCCTCGTTACAACGGTGGCCTGTTTGCCCCCGATGCCTTGATTGATGGTTTAGCTCTCCCTGATGCTGCCTGTGAGCATTTCAAAGCCTTGGCTACATATGATTTTGCTTCAGAAATTTCAGTTACTGTGCTGGGTCATATTTTTGAGCAATCCATCACCGACTTAGAAGTCATGAAAGGCGAAGTACAAGGCGAGAAGAGCATTGGTAAACGCAAAACAGATGGAGTGTTTTATACGCCCGATGCGATCACGCGTTTTATTGTCGAAGAAACCATTGGTGGCTATTTAAAGCAACAGTATGAAGCCCTGCAAACAGGTCAGGCAGGGCGCACCAGTAAAAAACGAGAAATCACCTTTTGGGAAAATTACCGTGATGAAGT
>JAUZQS010000029.1 GCA_030950875.1 Mariprofundaceae bacterium
TAAGCGGACATAACTTCACGGAGATAGCTCTCTGATAGGCCATGCTCAATACGCAGGTTTCGTTGCCGAATACGCTGCATAACGATATCAGGGTTGGATTGCAAATAAATCACCAAGTCAGGCTTGGCAATATCAACACAGGCTAGATTTGCTACTTGGTCGTATAATATAAGCTCTTCATCCGACAGATTGATATTGGCAAACAAACGATCTTTGGCAAAAATATAGTCGCTGATTAAGCCACGGGTAAAAAGGTTGGGCTGCTGTAAACTTTGCCATTGTTTTAAACGGGAGAATAAAAAAGATAATTGTACGGACATGGCATGGCGCCCTGGATCTTGGTAAAAATACTCGATAAATGGATTGTCATCGACATCTTCAAGTAAGGTGTTGGCATTAAATCGCTCTGCTAACTTGTGTGTGAGTGTTGTCTTACCAACGCCAATTGCACCTTCAATGGCGATGTGACATTGGTCTAAGGGCTTTTGAATTACCATAGTGAACCATTCTCTAGTGGTTCTTCGCCTGAATCAAGCAGGGATTGTAGAAGTTCACTGGCATTTTTTCTCAGAGATGGATGCAACCACAAGGGAGCAATGTCACACAGCGGCCTGAGTACAAATTGCCTTACGTGTAACTGGCTATGTGGAAGGGTAAGAATATTGCTTTGTAAGTGCAGGTTGTCATAAGCAAGGATATCCAAATCCAATGTGCGTGCTCCCCAATGCTCTTGTCGAATTCGGCCATGGGCATGCTCAATATTTTGCAAGACCTGTAATAAATCCAGTGGTTCCAGATAGGTGCTAATGGCGATCACTGCATTGAGGTAGTCGGCTTGACCAACAGATCCAAGTGGAGGCGTTTGATACAGTAAAGATGACTGTAAAAGCTCGCAGGAGGGGTGTTTGGCGATACTTTTTCGGGCGGATTTAAAACAGTTATAAACATCGCCTTGATTGCCGCCCAAGGCGACCCATACATGGCTTGCAGGTGTTTTTTTATGGGTAGGCATGGTGGGTGATAAACCCTTTTATTTTTTCTTTATGAGCGAGCTGTTTTTTTATGTTATTGGCTTTGAGTTTATTTTTATATGGCCCCACTTGTACAGCATATAGGCGTTTTTTCTTCAGGATGATAACCGGCCAATGTTTTTTTATGAGTTTATTTTGCAGTTTTGCGGCATATTTTTTATCTTGGAATGCACCCACTTGAATGAAATAAGCTTGTGATGAAATAGGCGGGGTATTTTTTTGAGTGGTTTGTATCGCTGTAGTATGAGTTTTTACAGAAATGATGGTTTTTTTGGAAACTTGTTTTGTATGCGCCAATGATGGTTTAAGTGTTGTTTTTGGGAGTGACTTTTTTTCTATGTTAACGGCTGCTATTTGTTTGCTTGCCATGATTGCGTTTGTAAGTTTTTTTTCTTCAAAATCATGCTTCTTTTCTGGCCAGAAAGGCAGGGAGGTAAGAATAATAAAGCACACCACAGCGATGCCAACTGCCCACTTACGTTCGGATGATTCGGCAGACCAGGGACGTAATGTTGACACAGTTAGATAATCGCTTTTATAACGGAAAGCGCAATATTCTTACTGGAATGTAAGGGCTTATAATTCGTCAAAGTTAATGATTTTAGAAAGCTGTTCTGTAAAACTCTGATATCGGAATGGTTTTTGAAGGATATTTAGTGATTTGTCTGGAAAGCGCTCTGTTAAATCATCGGGGTAACCTGTTACAAACAATACGCGTTCCAATAAATTAGGGTTAACATGAATTAAGCTGTTGTAAATTTCATCACCAGTGAGCTTAGGTAGACGAACATCAAGAAGAATAACAGAATATTGCTCCCCATTGGTGCTTAATTCAAAGAGGCCTTGTACAGGGTCACTCAGTGTTTTAATGTCACTTTGTATGCCTTTTTCACCCAAATAACGATTTAAAAATGCCGCAAGAATACTTTGTACCGTATCTTCATCATCAATAGTTAGAATCTTAATTGTTTTATTCATGGGCATTTTCCTCGTTTTTGTCAGCAGCCGTGTCTAGAGCAGCGATGATGGATTCTAAGTTTATTAGTGCCTGATGACAACTGTTAGCAAGCCTTTGATTGTTACTGGTTACTGCTTCAAGGCTTTTGTTTTGTAATTCATGTCTACGTTTTTGCAGTGATGAAGAAAAATGAGCGTTGGTAATAAAGTATGGACAGAGCAGGCAAGCATCAAGCAAGAAATATGGGGATGTTTTTCGGCAAAATCCGTATGGATGTACTTGAAGATTAAGGTTGTGGCGTAGGTGTTCTTGAAATTGATTAAACTCATGTGCATTTTCCAAGCTATGGTTACCTTGAATATCAACCAGTTTGTTATCTAAGAGAGTTTCATAGGTTGAGATGTCAGTCAAATGCCAGCTGCCATCATCGAGCTGCCGAATTTTTGGCCATTGCCATAGGAAAAGTTCAGCTGCATAACGCACATTTTTATCGACTGTGTGATTGTTAAGCCATGTGGCAACCAGCATTGCAGCATGACCAGCAGGCGTTTGTTCGTGTGCCTCAAAATCCATTTGGTGACCTGCATGCAAACGCAATATAGGAATGTGATGATGTGACTTAGGAGAGTCATCTGTGAGAGATATGCTGACATGGTTAATTTCTCCACCTGCAAAAGGAATATCGCATGGCCACTCGCCTAGAAAAATATCAATGCGCGTATCAGTTGAAGATTTTTGAAAGAGTTGTTCTTCATTCACCTTATTTAACCCCACTTATGCTACTTTGGCGATGTTAGGAGTCTGTTGGGCTTAGTCAACTTGCCACGAAATAAATTGATATTGGCTTATTTTTACATTGATTTTTATTGGCAATCAGGAAAAAATGCGGCCGTGCTGTAGGTGTTAGCGTTGTCATAATGGCAGAAGCGTTTATGGTGTTTTTATTGAGATTATTTCAATGGGGAGGCAAATGTGAAGCATAAAGTGTTTCCTGATAATCCATTTTTAATGACATTTTCAAAAATTGTAATGATTGATGCAGCGGTAGTGGTTGCAACCATTGCTTTAGTGATATGGAAAGAAAATTTGATGTGGTATAGTATATCAACGGGTGTGTTG
>JAUZQS010000290.1 GCA_030950875.1 Mariprofundaceae bacterium
AATTCTCTTGATGCTCTTCATTGAGCTTCGCATCCGATAACAAGTCTAGGGTACCTATAATGCCATGAATCGGTGTTCTTAATTCATGACTCATCAACGATAAAAATTCGCCTTTCGCATCATTGGCCTGTTCAGCCTCTACTTTGGATGATTGTAATGCTAATGAGGTATGCTCATGCTCTAAAATTTCGCTTTTCAGCTCTTTAATCAATTTATTGTTTTTATGATATGTCAGAATACCATCTGAAAAACGAGCAAACTGTTGTCGTCCAACAAACATAAAAAATATCAATAACAAACTTACAATGATGCCAAGCTGCATGTACATCATGCTTGGTTGGAGTAAAAGCCAAAGAATCACAGGTAATAATAAACAAGGGAAAATCAGTATGGAAGCAGATGTTGCCACTAAAAATACCATTGCCATAGCAATGCCTGAAAGCAAAAGTATAAGAAACATCTGATACTCAAACGGCACATAAGGCATAAAATATACAACGCCCATACTCCATATCAGACCATAGGCATTGGTACTCCAAGCAAAGCATAATAAATAACGCTGCACTTGTTTTGCCTCAACCTTATGAACATTCAAAGGAATAGAGAAAAAACGTACTACAGTAATAATATAAGCCAAGCCTGCCCATAGTAGCAAACCTTGGTCTGGAACTTTCCCCCATAATAAAAAAGAAATAAGTGTCACCATGATAACAGGAATGGTTAATCCCCCGCGAGCACCCATAAGAAACTACAAAAACACCTCGTATACGTCTTCAGAATAAGGCACACGAAATAAAGTTGATAATTTCATTTTACGATGGCTTACTATACATCTAAAAGTGTGCCACCAAAACTTTCCAACGCTGCTTTTATGGTGACTAAAAAACCAACGGCTTCTTTGCCATCAATCAAGCGATGATCATAGGATAATGCCAAATACATCATAGGCCGAATCACCATTTGATCATTTTCTACCATCACACGTTTTTGAATCGTATGCATGCCCAAAATCGCTGATTGCGGTGTATTCAAAATAGGGGTGGAAAGCATCGAGCCAAACACGCCACCATTGGTAATAGAGAATGTGCCACCCTTTAAATCATCAGGCATCAATCCGCCATCACGGGCTTTGCTCGCTAAGCTCATAATCCCCTGCTCAATTTCTGAAAAACTCATCAATCCTGCATCTTTTAATACTGGAACCACCAATCCATTCTTCGTAGAAACAGCAACACCCACATCCATATAATTATGATACAGCACATCATCACCATCAATATAAGCATTGATCGCAGGATATTTAGATGCTGCATACACACAGGCTTTAACAAAAAATGACATAAAGCCAAGCTTTACGCCATATTTATCCATAAAAGCATCTTTATGATGGTTTCGCATATCCATCACATACTGCATATTCACCTCATTGAATGTCGTCAGCATCGCGGCTGTGTTTTGCGCCTCTTTTAACCGTGCCGCAATGCGTTTTCGCATGCGCGACATAGGCACACGCTCCACACTGCGCTCATGCATGGTATTATTTTCTTCTGCAATGACGGCCTGTTTTTTCACCTTTTCGGCCACAGCTTTTGCCTTTTTCCACGCATCTTCTTTGGCGGCAGCTTTTTCAGAAGATTTGTTTTGTTTTACAGGTGTTTTTTCAACCTTTTTTGCAACAGCTTTTGCCGAAGCCTTTACGCTGACTTGCACAGATGTGTCTAACACACCAATGACCTCGCCAGGCTCCACCATACTATCGGCTTGTTTCAAAATGGATTTCAAGACGCCTTCTTCAAAGGCAGTGATTTCCATGGTTATTTTATCACTTTCAATCTCAGCTAGCACATCATCAACCAGCACTTCATCACCCTCTGATTTTAACCATGAGACCAGTGTAGCCTCACTTTCAGATTCACCCAAACTTGGCACTTTGATTTCAATATCCATGATTCCCCTCACTCCGACTATATATCAGTATATAAACATCTCATTATTCAGCAGAAACGCCCTCTGCAAATGCCTTGTCCAACAAATCACGCAATTCAGCTTTATGACGTGCCATGGAGCCTACAGCTGGTGCAGCCAACGCAGCCCGACTCACATAGTATAATTTCTGTAAATCCAAAAGAATCCGACGTATTTCACTATTAATTTGTACCCATGCCCCTTGATTTTCAGGCTCTTCTTGCACCCAAAACACTTCTTTCGCAGTATCATAGGCATGCACAATTTCGCGCAATAACTCAGTAGGAAATGGATACAAACGCTCAATGCGAACAATCGCCACATCTTTGACGCCCAACGCTTCTCGCTCCGCCAGTAGATCATAATACACTTTACCAGAACACAATAATAAACGCTTGCAAGAAGACGCCTTGATATTGCTATCGCTTTCGTCAATCACAGGCTGAAAACACCCTGACGTAAAGTCTTGCAAGGGTGAAAAAGATGCTTTCAAACGCAACATGCTCTTCGGACTCATCACCACCAATGGTTTGCGCGTTGTAATTCGTGATTGCCGACGTAATAAGTGAAACACCTGCGCAGGTGTTGTTGGACACACCACCTGCATATTATCTTCTGCACAAAGTTGCAGAAAGCGCTCAAGCCGTGCCGAGGAATGTTCCGCACCTTGCCCCTCATAACCATGCGGCAACCAAAGCACCAAGCCCGACATACGACTCCATTTGGACTCGCCCGCAGCAATAAATTGATCCATTACGACCTGCGCACCATTGGCAAAATCACCATATTGCGCTTCCCAAATCACCAAAGCCCGAGGTTCTGCAACCGAATATCCATACTCAAATGCCATCACTGCCAATTCAGAGAGCATACTATCAATCACAATAAAGTGGCTCATATCGCCATTTTCGACTTGTTTTAAAGGAATAAAGCTCTTACCTGTTTTCTCATCGTAAACGGTTGCATGACGATGGAAAAAAGTGCCGCGTCCAGAATCCTCGCCTGATAAACGTATCCAGCCACCCTCAGAAAGTAAGCTTGCATAGGCCATCACTTCGCCACAACCCCAATCTGAAAACGTTTGACCTTGCATCATTTGCAAGCGTGCATCATAAATTTTCTCAACCCTTGGGCTTAAACTAAATGCATCAGGAATCGCATGCGCACGTCGTGCCAAATCTTCCAAAATATCCGCTGCAACGGCTGTTTCAGGTTCTGCTGCACCATTTCGGACATAACCCTGCCAACGACCACCCAAACTATTCACACCGCGCGATTGTGTAACACCTTCCTTGCGAAATTTATCTAGGCAGGCGATGTATGATTGCTTCATTTCTTCCGCAGCATCCGCAGTCATGACCCCATCATCAATCAATTGCTGGCGATAAATTTGTTCGACTGTGGAATGTTTGGCAATTTCACGGTACATCACAGGTTGTGTCACTTCAGGAGAATCCGCTTCATTATGTCCATGGCGGCGATAACAGACCAAATCAATCACCACATCACTACGAAACTGATTGCGATACTCCATCGCTAAATCCATCACCAAACAACAAGCATCTGGATCATCACCATTCACATGTAAGATGGGTGCCTGCACCATTTTGGCAATATCTGTGCAATACAATGTTGATCGTGAGTCATAGGTATTGGTGGTAAAACCAATCTGATTATTGACCACAATATGAATCGTTCCACCGGTACGAAAGCCGCCCAGCTCACCCAAATTCAACGACTCCGCCACAACACCTTGACCTGCAAATGCCGCATCACCATGCACCAAAACCCCTAGCACCTGACGACGGGCTTTGTCTTTACGCCGACATTGTCTTGCACGCACACTGCCCAGAACAACGGGTGTAATAATTTCTAAATGCGATGGGTTAAAACCCAATGATAAATGTACCACGCCACCTGGTGTCTCAATATCCGATGAAAAACCCAAATGATATTTCACATCCCCTGAACCTGTTGGCACTTCATCTTGTAATTGTGTGCCCTCAAATTCAGCAAAAATTTCTGTTAATGATTTACCCAGAATATTGGCAAGTACATTCAAGCGCCCACGGTGAGCCATGCCAAGAATAATCTCTTTTACGCCTGTCACACCACTTTTCTGAATCAAACGATCCAACATCGGAATCAGGCTTTCACCGCCTTCCAAAGAAAACCGTTTTTGCCCCATATAGCGGGTATGCAAGAAATGCTCAAATGCATCAGCATGCATCACATGCTCAAACGTACGCTCTCGAACGTTGGCATCTTGGCCTTGCGTGCCCTGCATACTCTCTAACCGGTCAAACAACCAATGTTTCTTGGCTGAATTGGAAATATGCATCAGTTCAGGGCCAATACTTCCAGCATATGTGCGTCGCAAGCGGCTTAAAATATCACGCAGAGGCAAACGATCTTCACCTGCCATATCACCTGTCGGAAACTCATGATTCAGATCTGCATCAGATAGACCATAATAACTAAGCTCTAATTCAGGCCTAGCTTGTGGAGGCGTCAAATTCAAAGGGTCAAGGATTGCTTGCGTATGTCCATAAACACGCCAAGCATGAATCAAATACATCGCACGCGAAGGATACTCTACAGGAGAGCTATCGCACGCCGTGTGAACGGGTGTTTTTATTGTTCCGCCTAAACGCATCGAAGAGCTCATTTTCTTCAACATCTCGCGATGCCCAACAGTGCTTATATTTGCTGCACCACCCTCTTCAAAAACAGCTTGCCAATGCGCTGAAACTTTATTGGGTGAATCCAACCATTGCTCATACAAAGCCTCAAGCCAAGCTCCTCCTGCTGCAAAAAGTTCTTCCGAATCATTCAGTAATTTTCCAGATTTTTCTTCAG
>JAUZQS010000291.1 GCA_030950875.1 Mariprofundaceae bacterium
CTGGTCACCTCAGCACTATGCATCGCCAATAGCGTTGTTAGATAGCCTGTTCCTGTACCGATTTCTAAAATCTTTTCGTGCCCTTGTAAGTTTAATTGCTGCATAACAGTTGCTTCTTGTAGTGGGCTAAGCATTTCCTGATTGCATGCTATGGGCACATGGCCTTCCATGTATGCCAAACTACGCACATCTTGAGGAACATAATCTTCGCGAGGCATGCTATCGAGCATATCCAATAACTCAGGCTCTAATACTTTGCAGCAACGAATTTGATACTCAACCATATTTCGGCGAGCCACGTCCAAGTTAGCTTGATTACTGGCAATTTCAGTCATAATTTCCCCTTTCCCTCATTAAAACTTCATACAATGTATCAAATATTTTTAAAAAAAAGCATCTATAGCAGGGTATCCTAACAATAATGATAATTTTCTCAATCTGACATTAAGCCATGATGATACTGTAGCTTTTCATATGGCCTGCTATGGCAAGGAATCCTTCTTTTGTAGCAAATACTTACGTAAAACTTTCCCTTTTTCACCCAACTGGTTTACTTGGACAATGAGTTTATTATTTAGAATAATTTTAAGAGCACGAGCATTGCCACTTGTAAGCCTTAACGGTTTTGAATGTGTTACGCGCATGCTTTCGCCTTTTCTTAATAAAGCCTCGCGAATCAATGCGGGAGGCTCATTGCTATCGTGAAGCTGCAGCCAAACATCGCTTGTTACAGCTGTTAGTATATAGCTGTAAGATGATACTTTTTTTACATCAATGTTTTTTTTATCGATTTTTGGAGGGCTCTTAAGACTATGGTCTTTGTCGCTTGGTGGGGTGACAATTGTAGCTGTCTTAATTGAAGGTTCTTTTGTGGGCTGTTCAGTATCAGGAATATTCTTTTTATCCTCATTCTGTATGTGTGTGGCCGAATCTCGCATCAATTGTGAAGGTAGGGGTGCAGGCGTATGATCAAATACATTAACGCCAACAAATAACAAAACAAAAGCCAATGCTGCAATAATCATCCATGATTTTTTTGGTGCAATAGGGGGGTCGGGGAATGTAAGCGGCTTGGTTAAGTGATAGCGCCCTGATTTAATTTTTTCAATGCGCTTATCTAGGTCAAGATGTAAATAATCAGCATATTGGCGTAAAAAAGCTAAGCCATACACTTCACCAGGCATACCTGCCCAATCACCACCTTCTAAGGCTTTAAGATAAACTTTTCGAAGATTTAATGCATTGGCAACCACATCAATTGAAATAGATTTTTTTTCTCGTTCACTTTTCAATAGCGCCCCAACTTCCAGAAGGACATCTTCCCTGGAAAGAGCTTGCTCATCGTTGCTACTATTTTCTTTTGAAGACATGTTTAAAGGTGCCCTAAGCGTATAAGCTCATCGCTTGCCCAAGCACGGTTTAATGGGTCTTTTTCTTTCTCAAGATAACGTGCCAAGTGTTTGCGTGCAGTACCGATATCCGAGTGCTTTATAAGTAAATCTATTAAACCCTCTAAAGCAGGGCGCAAGGTAGGTTGTTTGCGCAACATGGTTTCATACAAGGCTTGGGCATAGTTTAAGCGTCCTGTTTTTACATATACCTGTGCTTCTCTAAGTTGTGATATATTTTGTTTGGGATTCATCATTGCAGCCTTGCGATAGCTTCTTATTGCTTCGTCAGCTTGTTTTTGACCCATTAAAGCATCTCCCAAATTGATCAGAGCGATATACTGGTTACGATAACGTGGATCCTCTAAGGCTTTGCGTAACATTATTTCAGCCTCTTTATAACGATGTAATGAAACCAATAGTCCGCCATAGTTGGTGTAGACTGCAGATTTTCCACCCGCCGAAATTGCTTGTTTATAAAAAGACTCTGCTTGCTTCATATTGCCTTGCAATCGCCATGCATAAGCCAGTACTTCTAATGTCTCAGGTTGATTGGGCTCAACTTTATTGGACTGCATAAGTTCATCAAATGCTTTGGGGAGTTGGCCGCGCTGTAGTGCATCTAGACCAATTTGATAATGTATTTTGGCGCGTTTATCGGATTGCTCTGGAATAGTATGGGCACAAGAAAAAAGAAAGCTTGCACAAATAAACAAGATGCAGTTCTGACCAATAAAAGATCTCATAATAAACGCTCCACCAACGTATGGATAGGGCGTAAAGCCGCATCGTTTTGCTGACTTAAATCGGCAAAAATACCGTGATCCAGTGTTGTTTGGCAGCCACAGGTATATACATCTTCAGGCTGTTTGAAATAGTAATCCAATAACCCATGTACGCTCTTAACATTGGCTTGCATGACTTCCAACACAGAAGAGACAGAAACATCATCTTCTTCCTCATGCCAACAGTCATAATCGGTACACATCGCAATAGTTGCATAACACATTTCAGCTTCACGGGCCAATTTGGCTTCAGGCATATTGGTCATACCAATCACATCCATATTCCACGAACGATAAAGCATCGATTCCGCTCGCGTTGAAAATTGTGGGCCTTGCATCACCAAATATGTGCCACCGTCATGGGTAGTAATGCCCGCTTTTTTTGAAGCATAGCATAAAGATGATTGTAAACAGCTGCATATAGGGTCTGCCATGGACACATGGGCAACAATAGGCCCATCAAAAAAAGTTTTTTCACGGTTGATAGTACGATCAACAAACTGATCCACCAATACAAAATCGCCAGGGGCAATATGTTCGCGTAAAGAGCCAACCGCAGATATTGAGATAACACGCGACACACCTGCCTGTTTTAAAGCATAAATATTGGCTCGGTAATTTATTTTATGAGGGGGAATAGCATGTCCAGAGCCATGGCGTGGTAAAAATACAACTTCCTGTCCGTGATAGCGGGCTAAAATCAATGGTGCAGAAGGTTTTCCCCACGGTGTGTCCATATCTAGCTCATCCAGAATCTCTATGCCTTGCATGGCATACAAACCACTACCGCCGATGATACCCGTACGTTTTTCGCCCGCCATTACTTCTCCTCGTGTCAAACCCTGTTTACGTTGCAACAGATGATTTTAATTGACCACACGCTGCCATAATATCTTGTCCACGCGAACGCCTTACAGTTGCACGAATACCTTTAGAAATCAAGTCTTGTGCGAATTTATTCATGTGTTCTGTAGGAGAACCTTCATAAGGGCTACCAGGATAAGGATTAAAACGAATAATGTTGACACGCTCACGCTCAGGATTTACAAATTTTATCAAGGCCTGCAAATCTTCTTGGCGGTCATTGACGCCATCAAGCATGAGATATTCCAAGGTGATATGGCGTTGATGTGCCAAAGGATAATGATTCAAACATGCACGTAATGTTTGCAGTGGGTATTTACGATTAATCGGAACGAGTGTGTCCCGCTCGCTATCCAGTGCTGAATGCAATGAAATAGCCAAATTTACAGGATGAACATCACCCAAACGTTCAATTTGTGGTGTCAGCCCTGAGGTGGATACGGTAATGCGACGGCGTGAGATATGTAGGCCATCTTCAGCCATAAGCATGCTTAAGCTTGCGTGTAAGCCTTCTTCATTGGCCATCGGCTCGCCCATCCCCATATAAACAATATGGGTGACTTGGTTGTGCAAATCGGGTGACAATGGGTTGTTTCGCAAATCTTCTTTCACAGCAAGGACTTGTGCGATAATTTCACTTGCTGTTAAATTAGCTTCAAATTTTTGTGTGCCTGTATGACAAAAAGGGCAGTCCAATACACAGCCTACTTGCGATGAAATACAAACTGTGCCGCGTTCAGGCTCGGGGATAAGTACGGTTTCAACGGTTTTACCACTTTTTAACGCGAATAAATATTTGCGTGTGCCATCTTTAGAGCATTGCCGCTGCACTAGCTTTAGTGGCTGACAACACACATTTTCATCTAAAGAAACACGTAAATCATTGGGTAAATTTCGCATGTCATCAGGGTTTAATACGCCTTTATTGCGCCAGCCTATGATTTGTTTGGCACGAAATGCAGGGAATCCCCAGTCGGAAACCATGCTTTTTAAGGTATTCAAGTTTAGGGCTGGTAATTGCTCTGGGGTTTTATTCATGGTGCGTATTGTACATTTGAGAGTGATTTCGGATAGC
>JAUZQS010000292.1 GCA_030950875.1 Mariprofundaceae bacterium
AGGATCAACATCAGGGCCAAGCAATACGGCAATCCATTGGGTGTTTGGGTTGGCTTCCAAAGCAAGCTTTACAATCATGGTCAACGGTACGGATAACAGCATACCGACAGGCCCCAACAACCAGCCCCAGAATACCAAAGATACGAACACAATCAGCGTGGATAACCCGAGACTTCTGCCCATAAAACGAGGCTCGATGACGTTGCCCATGATAATGTTTACCGCGATATAACCCAAACTGGCATAAAGTGCTGCATCAACACCCAGTTGCACCAAGGCAAGCAATACTGCGGGTACTGCGGCAATAATTGAACCGATATTGGGTACATAATTAAAAAGAAATGCCAACAAGCCCCAAAGCAATGGATAATCCACGCCCAAGATTGCCAGCCAAATGCTCACAACAACACCTGTTGCCAAACTAATCCATGTTTTAATAACCAGGTACTGGTTGACGCTATCTAAGAATGTCTGAATGGCATCGGTGGATGGGGCATGTTCACGAATCAGCGCCCATTTGTGAGGTAGGGATAAACCTTCAAACATTAAAAAGATAACGGTCAAAATGATAAAAAATGTATTGGCCAAAGCATTACCAAAACTAGCCAGTAATGTTCCTGCAAATCCCATTGCAGCACCAGGGTTGAGGGCATCAAGTACAACTTGGTTGGTGATTGTAATACCCATGGAAGCGAGCCAAGATAGTAGGTGTAATACTTGTCCTTGCAGGCGCTCTTGGTAGTTGGGAAGGTTCTTAGAGAAATCGGCAACGGAAGCACCGACAAACATGCTGATCAGCACACCAATAAGAATCAGTCCCAAGGTGACCAATAAAACTGCCCATGTGGCAGGAATACGTTTTGCTACCAGCCAGCGCAATGGCGGTAGGCATATGCAGGCAATAAACATGGATAATAATAGTGGTACAAGCAATGAGGCGGCAGCTTGAACACCAGCAATGATAACAATCAAGCATGCGCCAGTAAGCAAAAGCGGGCTATGTTGGCGAAGACTGCTCATTCGTACTGACTTAGGCGGGGATCTTCTAAATCAAAAGCATCTTCCCCTGATGCATAAGCTAACTTCAAATAGGGCAAGCAGCCTTCACACTCTTGACCAGCACCCGCTGCAACAGCATCTTCAAGCGAGCCTCGCTCTTTGAGTTTAGCGAAGGTCTTTCCCAAACATTCACAGCGATTGACCTTTTCTTCTTCACACATGTATGACTCCGCCTATGACTTCTTAAAGCTAGATATTAGCAGCAATACCACCGCAATGGAAATGCATGCATCGGCAATATTAAAAGCCGGCCAATGATAAGCATGGCCATCCCACACCACATACCAATCAATAAAATCAACCACGTAACCCAAGGTAGAGCGGTCATAAATATTACCGCATGCGCCTACCAAAATAAGGATAAACAACCACGATTCGATGCCTTTTTTATTGCGCTCGCGCCACCACCATAGTGCTACAGCCAGTGCAATGCCAATGGTTACACCGAGCAATAAGTTGGTGCGCCACGCATGATTCCAATCAGCAAACATGGAAAATGCCACACCGAAATTATGCGCCTTCACAAGATTAAAAAATCCATCAATCACCACCATGTGAAAGAATGGCATTTGCTGCTCAATCCACCATTTGGTCAGTTGATCAGCCGCTAAAAGCATGGCAAATAAGCCTATTTGTTGTTTTGTACGTGTTAACATGACAACCTCTTCTTAATATACATAACTATTTTTTTGAAAGCTTATTTCAGGCAGGATGACATCCCAAGCATTTTGCTTACATTGTTCTTGATAAGAGCCTTTTTCTGAATCAGTTCTATATCTACGAATCACAGCGTGGACTTTGATACTACTAATTTGCCAGCCATTCTGCTGCTGAGCATTTATTTCTGTGTGCATCGCTTTACTAAACTTTCCAACCTTGCTTCCAAGACTGCACAGTAATCCGCTTGGATTCGTCGTTAGCACGCTTCCTACATCTATATCAGCGGTATGCAATGCTGTGGAAAAATGCCCTGCAAAGTCTAGGGCAACATCGGACATATTACAGACATATATATCATGCTCTTCTGGCGTTTCATGCACGGCCATAGAAAGTGATTCAGTTTCAATGGGCAAGCCGTTGAAGCAAGCATCATCACTATCTTTTTGCATCAAGATTAGGTTTCTCTCTGCACGTGTCATCGCAACATAACGCAGCCGCAACTCTTCAAGCTTATTCTTTGAGATATTTTTCCCTGCAAAAACAATGACGGTATCAAACTCCAAGCCTTTAGCGCTATGCATGGTGCCAAGATGAATGCCTTGGCCTATTTTTCTACTTTCATCGTATGACAGCTCGCGAATCTCAGCCCTCCATTCATAACGAGAACGAACAATATCTTCTGTATTATGATAAGCATCCAGCCAATACCAAAGAGCTTTTGTAGTTTGATGATTCTGTGTCCGCTGCGGTAGCGTTCCCCATGCTTGGTGTATTTCTACGGCTGATAAAACCCCATCACCATCAAAAACTTTCAACATGGCATGAACTTCTCTTAGTTTATACCAAGGTAAAGCGTCTTTTTTGCCTCTAATACATATTGGCAAGCCTTTATTTCGTAATGCTGGAGCAAGAAATTGATAATCATTATGATCACGGCATAAAATAGCCATGCGGTTTGCGGCTATATTTTCTTTTGTTATGAGGTACTGGCATATCTCTAAGGCTTTTGCCTGAAGTGAGTGCACAGTCCCAGTAAATAAACGAACTTTCCCATCTTTTGTCTGAGCGCATGGGGTGATTGGATGGTTTTTCTTTAATCTATTTGGATGCTGTTCAATCAAAAGGTTGTTAATCGCAACAATCGCCGCGCTTGAACGATAATTTACGGTCATATACTCAATATCTGCGTGATAGTCATTTTCGAACTGTTGAATATACTTATTATTCGAACCATTCCATTCGTAAATATTCTGATCATCATCACCCACGGCAAACATCGTCAAACGATCTTCCGCAGCATGCAGGGAGCGCCCTGCCATGGCAGATAAAAGATCATATTGCCCCTGGTTAATATCCTGATACTCATCAACCAAAATATGCTGAAAACCAGCCATGAGTTTACGCCTTAATTCACTGTCCCCATCATCGTCATCACTTGATAATTGCTCAGATGCCTTGGCTATCAACTGTTGGCTCCAATCTTGAAATTCATCGGCATTCTCTGGAGGAAACTCCCCCAACAAACGCATAGCCAAGCTATGGTAAGTATGAATTTCCAAAAAGTAGGCCTGTGAGCCTAGCAGCTGCGGTTCTCCAAGCCTGCGTCGAAGCTCGGTAACGGTTGAGCGGTTAAATGCTAAAATTAAAATGCTTTCTGGTTTGATACGCTGCACACAGACCAGCCATGCAACCCGATGAACCAGCAGCCTTGTTTTACCTGAACCTGGGCCTGCCAAGACAAGCATATTTTTCCCCACAGCTTGTTGAACAATGCCTTGCTGAACATCTGATAACACCTTAGCTCCAACAATCGATTCGACGCGTTTAGCTGTTGCAGAGATATCCAAATCAGCAAGATTTTCAGGGAAATATCGCCCCAACATTTGTTTTTCTGATAATTGAAAATAATCATTCAATAACTGTGTGGCAGAGTCCTCATCCTTTGTGGACATGCGAATAGCCCATTCGCGCATTAAGTGAATTTGCCTGATTTGTGCCTGATAATGCTCTGCCAGAGGGGTGTACGTGTTGATTGTCGGTTTATTTTTATTTTTTGGGATATGCAGCGTCATAGCAGGGTGAAAAATAGCTGCCCCGCTATCCAATCCCAAAACCTGGCTTTTTTCTAATGCTAATAAGGTTTTTTCAGACCATTCTTGGTTTGTAGCAAACGCGCGAGTCAGTATATTTTCATTTAAAGTCTCTTCCAACTCACCCAGTTTGAATGCTACACGAAGGCTTTTACCTCTTTCGGCCGTTGGAATTTTTTCATAGAGCCAAGCAAGTGAGATATCACTAAAGAGATGACGTTGGCGAATATACTCCTTCATTTCGACAAACTCTTTTTTCCAGCGCATTTGGAAGCAATCTTTTCCACGCGGCATGATTCTTACCAAATCATCCAACTGTCCCCATAATGCCAGCAATAATAAAATATCATTGGGCAGAATATTGCTCTCGGATGAGGTTTCGCGAAGTTGATGACAGGCTGCATATATATTGATTTGGAAAGCCTGCTCAATATCGCCTTGTGCTTTTTCTTGAATCAATTCAAGCAATTGTTTTTCGAGTTCAATCAACCTATGCAAGACCTTTTTACTATCATCTCTTGTGCGCGCCGCCAGCCAAGCGACCAATGACATATCATGATCCATGATTTTAGCATCCTGCAAACAGCGAATCTTTCTAAATACATCACGCGCTTCCAGGCCTGTTTTCTCGGCGATTTGATCAACATTGATGCTTTCGCTGGCATGAAACTGCATCACTGCCATTGCCACCTTTAAACATGTTTGAATGCTTGCTTCACTAAGTTTTTGTTGTTGCAGGCAGGCCTTAATTTTCTCTTTGGTATGAATTAGAAAAGTGCCCTCAATCACGCCAGTCTTATTTTCTTTGCGCTCAAGAAACTTTTTCTCTTCTAGCCATGCGATAGCTGTGCGAACTTTGGTATCGGCTTGATAATCACGACCATCAAAACCAAGTTCGAGATCGCCTTCAGCCTCAGCGTGGCGTAGAATTTCTCCACTACTGACTTGAATAATACTGATGCTCTGATCACCTTTGCTTGAAGTTTTTGATTTTCGACGAATGGCCTCAAACAGTGATACAAAATCACGAAATTCAATCTGTTGATTTCGACGCATTTCAAATTGCTTATCTACATCATCATCGTTAAACAATAAAATGCACTTTGCTGGCTGACTATCTCGCCCTGCTCGCCCTGCCTCTTGCAAATAATTTTCAATGGAATCAGGCATTTGTGCATGAATAACCAAACGAATGTCGGATTTATCGACACCCATACCAAAAGCATTGGTGGCAGCCATAACCTTGATATTACCATGCATAAAAGACTGTTGAATGCGCTGCTTTTCTTTGGTGTTGCGTCCCGCATGAAAATAATCCGCTGAGCAGCCATTGTCTGAAAGAAAGCTCGCCATGTCTTCGGTTGTTCGTCGTCGATTGCAAAAAATGATAATTGCGCCATTGCCGATGTAATCGTCATGAGCTTGGATTAATTCCAATATTTTTTCGCGTTTCTCAGATATTGGGCACGGTAAAACTTGATACGTTAAATTGTTGCGTGCATGACCACCCGATAGCAGGCACATATCCATATTCAAGGTTGTTTTGAAATGTGCCTTTATTTCTTTAATAACACCTTGGCGTGCCGTAGCAGTAAACGCATGTACGGGTGGAATAGGCTGTTCATATTGTTCGGAAAATGCTTTGATAAATTTGCCAATGTATAAATAATCAGGCCTGAAATCATGCCCCCACTTGGATAGGCAATGGGCCTCATCAATAATCCATTGACCGATTTCGCGGCTTGTAATGCTTTCAATAAAGGATGTGTTCCTTAATTGTTCTGGGGCAATATACAGTAAATGGATATTCCCCTTACGAATACCTTCCAAAACGGCATGGCGTCGGAGCATACTTAAACTGCTGTTGAGAGCATCCGCGAATAAATAGCCCTTATCTTTTAATTGTTGCACTTGATCATTCATCAATGATTGTAATGGGGAGATGATGATGGTCAACATGCCTCGATTGCGTGCCAACATCATTGCAGGCAATTGATAACATAACGATTTCCCGCCACCCGTAGGTAAAATAGCTAATGTGGCTTGGCCTTTGCATACGGATGCAACAATTTGTTTTTGAAGCGGGTTATCTGGGTTATCACCTTTGCCAAAGTGTCGAAATTGTTTGTAATGAAAAAACTTATCCAAATTTGTCTCTAAATGATGGTGCTCTTTGCAATAGCCACAATTTGGTCGCTCACACGAATGGCTGCGAAGCTGATTGAGTATTCCCGCAAGTTCTTTGTGTTGGTGGCGTACCCAAGCCGGCAATACAGAGTTTGTCCCCGCAATACTCAACCATGCCAAAGCATAAGCAAATGCACGATTTTGTTCGGGGTCTTTGCCTGCCAGTGTGGGAAGCAATGGCTTAAGCGCTTTTTGACATATTTTATCAGCACCAAAACTGTTCCCAGAGAGATAAAGGTTCACCTGCTTATTATTTGGTAGGCTGCCCAAAAGGCTAGTAAATAGCTGCTTATAAGCATTAGAGGTTGTGATCAAACAACGCCCATAAATACCGCTCAGATCTTTTGTTTTGATAAAGGCATGGCATTGATCTGAAAACAAGACCTCTGTTTGCTTGCAGTCCGCGACAGGATCGTTAATCGATTCGCGTTGCATCTTATAATCTTTTACAAGGTGATGATAAGGATTCTCTGGAAATGCTAAGGGATTAAGAATCAAGGTATCAATTAATTTGCTGCTCAAATGATTAAATCGTGAGTCTGCCGCAATCAAATAAGGCCAATCATGTGCTTGAATATTATGTCCGACAATAAAGTCACTGGCGTTAGAAAATTCAAAAAGAGCATTTAACCCTTCTTTTCGGTCAAATTGACCATCGCGGTAAAATGCTTTGCCTGATTTTGGCTCCCAAGCACCAATTTTAAGAAGTAAGTTCGTTTCAGGGTGTATCTCTAAGTCAATAAATACAGATTGATTGAGAATTTTGGTAAGACTTTGTGTATCTATTAAGTTGTCATCCATAGTGATAACGGCATTGGGCAATTCTGACCTCATCTTCGACAACCTTATAAACCAAACGGTGTTCTTTGTTAATTCGTCGAGACCAATAGCCCGACCAGTGATGACGTAGAGGCTCTGGCGCTCCAGTGCCTTCAAAAGGATGTCTTTGAATTTCTTTGATAAGCAAGTTGATGCGCTTTAGCAGCTTTTTATCCTGCGTCTGCCAGTAAAGATAATCTTCCCAAGCATCTTCAGCCCAAATAAGCTTCACGATTCGAGCAGGTCTCTCGTAGTTCCGTTGCCGCTTTCTAATTGATCAATGGCGCGTGTTAAGCGCTCGGCATTTTTAGGGTTAGCCATCAGGTAAGCGGTTTCTTCATAAGATTTAAAATCTTCTAATGACATCACAACCGCAGGCGAGCCATTCTGACGTGTGACCAATAAAGGTTCATGATTATCTCTTACCTGATCCATCGACGATGCCAAATGATTGCGAAATGCGGTATAACTAATAGTTTCCATAAAATACCTCTACCATAGGCGAAAGCGTACATGTTCTTATTTCTGTACGCAAACGCATGTAGATTTATGCGCTCACAATGTCAAAACAACGTGGGCACACTTCATTGTGCACGGCATGATTTGCATCTTTGGGTGTTGCCACATTCCAGCAATGTATCATTTACTAAACCTGCCAATCCTCAATCAAATAGTCGTAACCCTGCTCGGCCAGAAAGCGTTGGCGATTGCGAGCAAATTTCAATTCTTCGCTGTCTTCTGAAACCAAGGTGTAAAAATATGCAGGGCCACCTTTGGGGCGAAGGATACGACCCAGACGTTGTGCTTCTTCTTGCCTTGAACCAAAAGCACCTGATATTTGAATGGCAATGGAAGCATCGGGTAAATCAATGGCATAGTTGGCAACTTTGGAGACCACCAGCAAGCGCAAATCACCCGCCCGAAATGCACTATATAGGCGCTCCCGTTCAGCAGAAGACATGCGTCCTGTAATGACAGGCGCACCAAGAAATTTAGCGATGCGGGTTAATTGTTTGATATACTGACCAATCACCAAAATGCCTTCACCATCATGTTTTTCAATCAAGGACTTAGCAACACTGTCTTTAATTTTATTCTCTGCGGCAATGCGATAAGCCAGACGACGATCTTCTGCAACGGCGTGGGCAAGGTGATCATCTTCAGACATAGGTACACGAATTTCAATGCAATGAGCCTCGGCAATATGCCCAGATGCTTCCAACTCACGCCAAGGTAGGTCGTAGCGCTTGGGGCCAATCAAAGAGAATACATCTTTTTCCAAACCATCCTCACGAATCAAGGTGGCCGTTAAACCCAAACGGCGGCGCGCCTGAATTTCGGATACAGCACGAAATACAGGCGCTGGCAATACATGCACCTCGTCAAAAATAATTAAACCCCACTGCTGCTGTGTAATGACATCAAGATGTAGCATCTCACCATCTTTTTCAGATCGGTAAGTCAACATTTGATAGGTCGCAACCGTGACTGGCTGAATATCTTTTCGCGCCCCTGTATATTCACCCAGTTGTGAGGCTTCAAGGTGGGTTTTATCCAGTAGCTCGGCATGCCACTGATGGGCTGCTGCGGTGTTGGGTGTTAGAATAAGGGTGTTCATGCCAATTTTCGCCATAGTCGCCATACCCACCATGGTTTTTCCAGCCCCGCATGCCAATACAACCACGCCATGACTGCCTGCAGCCACAAAGGCATCCACGGCTTTTTTCTGGTAATCACGCACAGCAAATTGTTGCTTTGTAGAGCGCGTAACATCACGCAAGGTAATGTTCAGCTCGGCGGAATCCTTAAAGCCAGCTTGATCATCGACAGGGAACCCAAGCTTGATGAGCGTGTGTTTTAATGCGCCACGCTGCGCGGGATCGATTAAAAAGGTGTCTTTGTTAAGCTGCTGCTTGATTTTACTCAGAACACTTTTTTCTTTTGCAACCTGGGCAGCAATAAACGCGTCACTGATGGTCAAGCGCAAGGTATGTTCATCATCTTTTGTAAGAACCAATTGACCATAGCGTGAAAAGGTGCGGCGCATTTCAATCAGTACATTGCTAGGAATAGCATATTTACTGAATGCCAATAAAGCAGCCTCTGCCGCTTCCAAGCTATGACCCGAAGCTGCTGCATTCCATAAGCTTAAGGGGTGGAGGCGGTAGGTATGGATATGCTCTGGTGACTTCTCTAACTCTGCAAAGGGGGCAATAGCATCACGAGCCTCCGCAAACTGTGGATTGTGTGTTTCTAATAACAAAGTGTGATCGCCTTGTACAATTAACGGGCGCTCAGGATGGTATGTCATGTCAGTTTATCCAAGCCTAGCTTTTGTATTTCATTTTCATCCAGTTCGCGCAAACGTAATATATGTTTTGGCTCTAGCATAACGGTGGTTTTCAATAGCTTATAGCTACCTTTGGATTGACTTGCGCATTGAATGTCAATCCAACCATAGTAATCACCGCGAATACACGCATATACTTGTTTACTTTTTGATGTTCGTGTTTTTTGATAAGCAAGCTCTAGCCAGAGGTCTGTACGATTATCATCGCAATCCATCCATGCTTTAATCTTTGCCGTGCCCGTTATCCATAGCATAGGAGCAAGCAATGTATCCAGCAATAAACCTTCTTTCACACAGGCTTCCATAAAGGCATGGGCATCAGCATGGGCATCCAACAATACAATGTCAGGGTGACTTTTAAATGGTTGAGAAAGCTTAAAGCCAGCACGTTGTAAGCGTTGCATCGCGCTGCGGTCATGCAACTGAATGACCATTGCAGTTGCAGCGACTGCCCCAATCGGTTTTTGACTGGCTTGTTTATCAAACATATAAGCTACAGCTTGTGGCAATTGCGACTGCAAAGACTCCAGCACTTTGCGCACCTCTTTTAATGCTGACTTATCCATAGAGATACGTTTTAGAGCCTTTTCATCCAGTTGTAGTGTTACCATATGTTCAATGGAAGACAGGCTGCAAAAAATTGCTAATTTGGGCAAAATCTTATGACTACAATCAGGCGGTAGTTGAACCTCGCCCGAAGCAGAGATAAACCCCGCCACTTTGGCTTTACTATCTGCTCCATGCCAGCCTGGAACAGTCCATAGGGGTGTTTTATTCACCATTACATCATGAAACTGTGGCAAAAAATAAACTTTCCGCTCTGTCATATTCAAATGATTCAAAGCGCTAAATTGAAATTCAACAAGCAGACCATGCCAGTCAGCACCCTTCATGCTCTTTGCCTTCAGCCATGTTTCAAGCATATCCAAATCCAGCCACTGATCTGTTGGCAACTCTGCCAATAGCTTCCAGCAGTCCGTTTTTTCCTGCTCTGTCCAAGTGTCCGATTGGCGTAAAATATTATAGATCTGATTACGATACGATTTCAGCCAAATACGCCAATCAATCACGGCGGCGCGAATCACTTTATTTTTCTCCACCACAAGCTGACCAACGAACATACTCTGGATAAGCATTTCCAATAAACCCATGTCGCTTTGTCCAAGCACTTGAGCGAGTTTCTTTAAATCACTTTTTCGCAAGCTTCCTTGCTGCGTTATACCCAACGGTAAAAAGTGTAAAGTCATCCATAACTGCCAGATTTCATGCGACCAGAACCAAGCTGATGGTACCTCCATATTACATGGTTCCACGCACCATTGTTTTTGTATATCGCTCACCAATGCATGTTTCTTCTTTTTAAGCGCTCTTTTTAACAAAACTTTTGCTTCGGAACATAAAACAACAGAAGCGGAAAGTTCATCACCAATTTTAACCACGATGCCTAACAGGCCTAGGCAAATTAAGCGCCTTAAACCTTCAGGGATCTCCGATACTAAGCTTGCACGTAAACTCACGACATTACCCTGATAATAGTGGTTTACTTCCACTTTCTTCAATGATGGATAAAAAACGTGCAGCTCATCCCATGTCTTAATCGGCTGATCATTCAAAGCCAATAAAAGTTTCCAATCATCATTGTTTAAGTCCTCATCGACCGCCATAGCATTCAAAGCTTGCTGTCCATACACCACCAACCAACCAGATAGTTCGTTACGAAGCGGTGTCGCTTGCATCGCCAGCCTGGCTTCCTTTGGCACAAGTTGCTGAAGAAACGCCAGCAGACTTTTTGCTGTAATGGTTGTCCATGTACAATCATTAACCGTGGCACGCAGACCCATTACAAGTTCAGATGGCAAACAGTAAAAGCCATCATATTCGAACAGCATGCCACGCTGCACTAAAACCTTTACAGCGCTGGCGTACTTCTGATTCAAATTCTTTATGGAGATGAAGCCTTTTCCGTCCGCAATATCGATCACTAAATCACGGCCATAATCTTCTGCCGCCAGTTGCCATGAATGTTGAGGGGGCTTACCATTTACATAGCAAGCAAGGTCAAAAAACTTCTTTGAAACTAGGCTTCGATGATAAGAATCTTCATAGCGTTTTTGCTTAAGCTTCCCCATGCTCTTTTCCAGCACAGGTTCAAGGCAACGCTCAAACTCAGTCCGCTCTTCTAGCGAGCTATGCTCTCGCCAGTAACCAAGGGTTTGCAGCATTAATAGTCCATCACTACATCAAAACAACGCGGGCAGACTTCATTGTGTACGGCATGATTCGTATCTTTGGGTGTTGCCACATTCCAGCAACGTGGGCATTTGATGCCTTCGGCGGCTTGAATGCTCAAAGTGTCACCAGCCTGTGCATGGGCTACAATCAATAGCTGTTCATAACTTTCACCCACACTGGCGGCAAAAGCTGTATCCAAATTTGGAATTTGCACACTGGCGGCAATTGAAGAGCCAACCACTTTATCTTTCTTGGCAACATCCATGGCGGTATTCACTTGCTCACGCATGGTGAAAAAGGCATCCCATGCCGCAACATCAATCTCAACATCTTGAATCTCTGCGAAGTTTTGCAGATGAATGCTCTTATCATTTGAACCTGGTAAAAATTCCCAAATTTCATCGGCAGTCATCGGAACAATTGGTGCAATCAAACGCACCAAGGTATGGGCAATATCGTACAATGTGCTTTGTGCAGACATGCGGCGTTCCGAATCGATGCTGTCGCAATACAAACGATCTTTGATGATATCGAGGTAAAAACCACCCAAATCCACCGAGCAAAAATTGTGAATTTCTTGGTGAATTTGATGGAAATAGTATTTTTCATAGGATTCTTGCACATTATGAGATACTTCTGCCAAGCGGTGCATTGCCCATTGATCAAGTTGAGTGCGATTTTCTACTGCGACAGCATGATTGCTATCAAAGTTCTCAAGATTGCTTAACAAGAAACGAATCGTATTACGAATGCGGCGATAGGATTCAGCCAGTTGTTTGATGATTTCATCGGAAATACGAATATCCGCCGAATAGTCCGCAGAAGCAATCCACAAGCGCAGAATATCTGCGCCCATTTGATTGATGATTTTTTGTGGAGCAACTACATTGCCCTTGGATTTGGACATTTTATTGCCGTTTTTATCCACCACAAAACCGTGCGTTAACACAGCTTTAAACGGCGCTACACCACGTGTGCCAATGGACTCAAGCAAGGATGACTGGAACCAGCCGCGATGTTGGTCAGAGCCTTCTAGGTACAAATCCGCTGGTGATTGCAAGTCATCGCGCTGCTCTAAAACACAAGCATGCGTTGAACCTGAATCAAACCAAACATCCAAAATATCTGTTTCTTTTTCAAAAGCGGCGCCACCACAATCAGGGCATGTTGCGCCTTGCGGTAAGAATTCAGACACATCTTTGGCAAACCAGACATCGGCACCTGCCTCTTCGACTTGCTTGGCAATGCCTTCCACTACTTCGGGTGTTGTCACTGAATGCGAGCCGCACTCACAGCGAATGGCTGTAATGGGAACACCCCAATTACGTTGACGAGAAACACACCAGTCAGGGCGCTGCTCAACCATGCCGCGAATACGATTTTCACCCCATGCGGGTGTCCACGCTGTTTCTTTGATGGCGGCTAAAGCTTTATCACGCAAATCGTTTTTATCCATCGAGATAAACCACTGCGGCGTGGCACGGAAAATCAATGGTTTATGGCAGCGCCAACAATGCGGGTAAGAATGCCGAATTTGATCTGTAGCCAATAATGCCCCACAGCTTTGCAAATACTCAACCATTACGGCATTGGCTTTATAGACATGATGCCCTTCAACGATTGGGGTGGCCGGCTCAAAAATACCGTGGTCATCGACTGGGTTAAAGGCTTTAATGCCATATTTTAACGATATTTCGTAATCCTCTTGGCCATGGCCCGGGGCGGTATGCACACAGCCAGTACCAGCATCTAAGGTGACATGATCACCCACTAAAATGGGCGCATCTTGATCGAGGTATGGGTGACGAAACTTGCGATTTTCTAGTTTTTCGCCCTTAAAGTGTGAAATAACCTCATATTCTGCATTTAATTCTTTAAAAACGTCCTCAGACAGCCCTTCTGCAAGAATGATAATTTCATTTTCAGTTAAATTTTCATTGTCCTTAGCATCGGTAATACGTGCTGCAATATAATCCAATGCAGGCCCAACAGAGACAGCGAGATTGGCAGGAATCGTCCACGGGGTTGTTGTCCAAATAACGACGGAAACATTGCCCGTTAGCACGGGATCAATGTCGGACAAATCTTCACCGGCCTTGAACTTCACATAAATCGAGTGCGAGGTGTGATCCTCATGTTCTACTTCTGCTTCTGCCAAGGCGGTGGCGCATGAAACGCACCAATGCACAGGTTTAGCACCTTTATATAAGCCACCATTGGCCAAAAACTTGCCAATTTCACGCACGGTATTGGCTTCAAATTGATAATCCATGGTTACATACGGATTTTCCCAATCTCCTGTAATGCCCAGTCGTTTGAATTCTTGACGCTGAATATCAATTTGACCTTTGGCATATTCGCGGCATTCGGCACGAAATTCTGAGTCGCTAATATCTTATTTTTTGCGTTTCTTTTTCTTAAACTTTTCTTCAACCTTTAACTCAATCGGCAAGCCATGACAATCCCAACCGGGTACATACGGGGCATCAAAACCCATCATGGTACGCGATCGAACGACAATATCTTTAAGCACTTTGTTGACCGCATGACCAATATGAATGGAGCCATTGGCGTATGGAGGGCCATCATGCAAAATAAATTTCGGCGCATCTTTGCGAGCCGCGCGAATTTGCGCATAAAGATCTTCTTCTTCCCACTTTGCCAAGCGTTTTGGTTCATTTACAGGCAAATTACCACGCATGGGGAAATCGGTTTTGGGTAGGAAAACGGTTTTTTTATAATCAAAGGTTGGTTGTTCAGACACAGACATGCTCCAAAAAGATCAGATAATCACATATTTTGCGTGAATCATAGAGAATTCAAGCTGAAATGTCTCATTTGAATCAAACAACGTATTCGGCAAGAATATTACGATGTTACTTCAGAGCGTTCTCCTTGCCAATAACGCCATAGATTAAGGCTATCAATAGAGCCTTGCAACAGGGTTTGTGAGCGTTGCTGTATGCAAGGCTTCTTTCAGTCATTGCGGTCAAACGCACTTGGTTCTTCATTGGTTAAGTGTGTATAACCTAGATACTGCAAGTGTTTGCACATACATAGCGCAACCTCTTGATTCACTTGGACTATTTAAAAAACACTCATCATCAATAAGGTGACTACGTGTTTTTTCAATACGCCATGTAAACCAATACCTTACACTCTGCACGTATAAACACTTGCAGGATCTAGGTATAATATTTTCCCCATGGCCGCAATTTAACCTCAATCGCTGTTACGCTTATACTTTGAGTCCGCCCTGCTATTATCGCCAG
>JAUZQS010000293.1 GCA_030950875.1 Mariprofundaceae bacterium
TGGATGAGTTTCCTCGTATGCAACGCGATATTTTCAAACGCTCTATATTCCCTGAATCAGAAGATGTTGAACGACCACTACCTGAAGCTGATTTGGAAGCCTTGCTCGCGGCTTTCGGGCAAGTACTAAAACGCATGAAAAGTGAAGTTTTTCACCGCGTGGTACTAGAAACAATGACTGTACGTGAACAAATCCAGTTTGTGACTGAAGCCTTACAACAGGGCAGCAAACAATTTCATGAATTATTGCATGGACATCAAAATCGCGAAGCTTTGGTCACAACCTTTCTAGCTATCCTCGAATTATGGCGACAACATATTATCCAAGTCATTCAAACGCAGAATAATGCATCCATCACACTGATTTTAAGTGTTCCAAACCAACATGGTGAGGTGCAGAGCTAATGCTTACAAAAAACATTGAAGCACTTATTTTAGCCAGTGATGAGCCACTATCCTTTGATAAACTGCGCACACTGCTCGAACCTATTGAATCTTCCGATGTGCGTGATGCTTTAAGTACACTGGAGCATCATTATGCTGATCGTGGCGTGCAACTAAAACAGATTGCAGGCGGTTGGCAATTTCGCACCGATCCCTCATGCGCCAACATTGTCAAACAACTATGGCAAACACGCCCTGCCCGTTTATCTCGCTCCATGTTGGAGACATTGGCTATTATTGCCTACCAACAACCAACCACCCGTGCTGAAATTGAAAGCTTACGCGGCATTAAAGTTTCAAGCTCTATCATTGGCGGACTTTTGGAACGCAGCTGGATTAAAGTATTGGGCCGCAAAGATGTGCCCGGTCGCCCGCATTTATATGGTACAAGCAAGCAGTTTCTCGCAGATTTCGGATTAACCTCACTGCAAGATTTGCCCGACTCATCACAATTGATGGATACCAGTGCAATACAACAAGAAAAGCTTAACCTCCCCTATCCCACTCAAACAACGGAACACAATCACCATGAATGAAAAAACTGATCAGACAGCATCAAAAATAGTTAAAGTACAAGGCGAACGCATCAATCGTTACATTGCCAGTTGCGGGCTTTGCTCACGCCGTGAGGCAGACCGTTGGATTGAGGCAGGCCGTGTATCCATGAATGGTGAAGCGATACAACAGCCAGGCATTCGTGTTACCGCACTCGATAGCGTGAAAGTCGATGGTAAACGTATTTCCAAAGCCGATGAAAAGACATATATCATCTATAACAAACCGAGAGGCTTGTTATGCTCGCGTAAAGATGCACGGAAACGCCCTCTTATTTATGATAAACTTGATGTGCCAGCCAATGTGCAATCCATTGGGCGTTTGGACATGGATAGTGAAGGCCTATTATTACTCACCGATGATGGTTCTCTGGCGCAAGAAATGATGCATCCACGCAATAAAATTCCTCGCCAATACCGCGTTCGTATTGTTGGGCAGCCCGATTTTGAAACACTCGCAAAACTGCGTTCGGGTGGCATTGATATGGGTGATGGCGATATAAGTGACCCTTGGGAACTCATTGTTAGCAGTGAAAGTAAAGGCCATAGCTGGATTACCCTAACCATTCACCGAGGACGCTGGCGAGAGATTCGACGCACATTAAAAGCAGTTAAACATGAAGTACGCCGCCTTATGCGGGTTCGCTTTGGTAATTTAGGCTTGGATATTGATTTGCGCCCAGGTGAATGGCGCATGCTTAAAGCCAAAGAAGTTCAATCGCTACAAAAGCTTATCAAAACGATGCCAAAAAAGGAAAACACGCAACAACCATGAAATCCACCTCACCCATGGAGGTTTACCACGATTTATTAGCAGATTCTGGTGAGCAACATTGGTGGCCTGCTGCTTACCAAACAATACCAATTGCCACACGCTACATACAGTCTCCTGAGTAGCTTAGGGAGGCACTATGTGGGTCGAGCCGCCAATTACATTAAATGAACTTCCCCGTGAACCGGGTGTATACCGTATGCTCGATAGCAAACGAAAGGTTCTATATATTGGCAAGGCACGAAACCTACGCAAACGTGTATCCAGTTATTTTCAGAGAAAACCTGAATCGCCACGCACTCAAGCCTTGGTTGCACAAATTCGAGCCATTGAATTCACTATCACGCCATCAGAAGCCGAGGCATTAATTCTTGAGCACAATCTTATCAAGCAACTCAAGCCACGTTACAATGTATTACTCAAGGACTCCAAGTCATACCCCTATATTTTATTAAGTGATGAGTATTATCCAACGTTAAATATATACCGTGGAAAACGCCATAAAGCAGGCGAATATTTCGGACCGTTTCCCAACGCAGGAGCTGTGCATCAGACCCTACACAGTATGCAATCGATTTTTCAATTGCGTGATTGCAATGATAGCACTTTTTCCAATCGCACACGCCCCTGCATGCAGCATCAAATTGGCCGCTGCTCCGCCCCATGTTGCGGTATCGTGACACAAGTAGAATATAATCAACAAGTACATGATGCGCGACAATTCTTGCAAGGTAAAAACCAAGAAGTCTTACAACAGTGGCAACAGGATATGCAGGCAGCATCAGAAAATAAGGATTTTGAATTGGCTGCAACACTGCGCGATCGCATCAAAGCATTACGCACTATTTTAGCTGGTAACGAACAAAGCGATTTGCCTGATGATGCCGATGCCATTGTTATCCTTCGTCGCCCCGAATCAGTATCTATCAGCATGGGAGTACGCCGCGCAGCATGCAATTTAGGGACACATAGCATTAGCATCAAACAAGCCGTGGATGCTGATGATGCTGAAATCTTGCAATCATTATTGATTGAGCGTTATCAACATGAAAAAGCGCCTTCCGAATTATTATTGCAATGCGATGCATCGCTATTGCCCGAACTCAAAGAGCTTATCAAACTGTTACAACCCAAGCAGGCCTGCACCTTGCGAGTCCCCAAGCGCGGCACTCGTTTACAATGGCTTGATGAAATTAGGCGAACAGGCGAGCAACAACAAGCAGGGCGCAGCTCAAACAATCAGCAAGCTGCATTTGAAGCAGTAAAAGAGCTACTTCAACTTGAAGAAACACCCAAACTCATTGCCGCAGTTGATAATGCCCACTTGGGCGGACAACAAACCGTCGCGGCGATTGTTTATGGCAGCTGGAATGGTGCAGAAAAACAGCATTACCGTCGCTACCAACTTGATGAAACAGGTACAGATAAAGATGTCCCCGATGGAGATGATTATGCTGCGATGCAAGCTGTATTGTCGCGTTTTTACCGCGCTATTGTCGATAAGAAGCTTCCTTGCCCCGATCTTATGCTTATTGATGGGGGTAAAGGGCAACTGGCCATCGCCGTTCAAGAAGCTCAAAAAGCAGGTTTATCACATTTAAAACAAATTGGTGTTGCCAAAGGCGCTAGCCGCAAACTTGGCCAAGAGGTGCTATGGCTATCATGGGTCAATCAGAGCCTAAAACCAGGTCTTTATAGCCCTGCCCTATTGTTAATGGCACGTATTCGCGATGAAGCGCATCGCTTTGCAGGTGAATATATGCGCAAACGAAAAAAGAAAAGCATGTTTACATCTCAACTGGATAGCATTGAAGGGATTGGACTAGCCAAACGTGCCCTGCTACTCAAACACTTTGGAGGCATTGATGGCATCAAAAAAGCCAGTCGCAGTCAACTGACACAAGTTAGCAGCATTTCAAATATACTTGCAGAGCGCATTTTTGAAACTTTACACAGCTGACATCGAGTTCTTTACAAAAAAACAACTCAACTATTCAGCATGCTCACAAGATACCCAACTTAGCTCTAAAAAACGTCATTCCCAAACGCTTGTATTGGGAATCCATGATGAAAATCGTGGTTATCAATGGATCCTCGACTCAAGCATTCGAGGATGACCCATTAAATGGGTATATCGGATAAAATCAATAGTGAGCTGAACAGTTACAAAACAACAAGGCGAGCCAAACG
>JAUZQS010000294.1 GCA_030950875.1 Mariprofundaceae bacterium
ATGAACATCGGGCGTAACCAATAATAAACGCATCAGACTATCCATGGCTTTGGGCAGCCGTACATTCGAATGGTTGAACATTGCCATACCATTCAATATTACTTCAAAGATAACCACTGCAATCACAGGGACACCCAATGCCACTACAGCTATTATTTTAATCAACATTGATATAAGAATTTCAACAGGGTGAAAACGCAGCCCAGTTGTTACATCAATATCTCGATCAGCATGATGCACCTGATGTAAGCGCCACAAAATAGGCACCGTATGGAACATCACATGTTGGGCATAAATAATGAAATCCATCACAGTAATCGCTACCAAAATCAGCATTACATCGGATAAATGTAGCAATGGTAATAAACCTATATGGTTTGATTCAGCCCATATAGCAGCTGCAACAGCGCCACCCGGCAGGATCACACGGGCAATCAAAGAATCTAAAACCACAATGCCAAGGTTGGCAGTCCAACGCTTTTTACCAAACTTCAGTGGCCGCTTTGGAGCCATCACCTCCCACAATGCCATAATAAAAAAAACACCAAAAAAAACGCCCAATCGCAGCCATGTTTCATGTTCCATGCTTAACGCACCTCTAAGTCTAATTTACGAATATGTGCTCTTGAACGATGAAAACGTTGCCAATCCCACTGCTTACCAGGATCCCACTTACGGCTTGGCGCAATATCTTGATGCCCAACGATACGATCCTTCGTAATATTTGGGTAATGCTCCATCAAGACTCGGCACAAACGGGCTGTTTCAGTATATTGTTCATGCGTGAATGGTCGCTTTTCATCGCCAATCATTTCAATACCAATGGCATAATCATTACAATTTTTACGCCTTTTCCATGATGATTCTCCCGCATGCCAAGCCCGTTTCTGACAAGCAACAAACTGTGTTATATGACCATTTCGATTGACAACAAAGTGAGATGAAACACACATATCCTGTAAACCAGTAAAGCTAGGATGTGCAGAAATATCCAACTTGCCCATAAACAAATCATCAATATAAGCCTGTTCAAACACGCCATCAGGCAGGCTAATCGCATGCAATACAATCAAATCAATCGCTTCCAAATTAGGGCGAGTATTGAAGTGAGGTGATTCTAAGTAACGCATGTGGCTATCATGCAACTGAATAGACACACATACAAAGACTTTATTGTCGGCTCAAAGCAAGCCACAATAGCGGCATGAATAGCCCAACCCAAGAATCAAATACAGCAGCCAGACATTTGTCGCCCGAGGAAACCGCTCGTTGGATGAAGATTGCCACCTATGCATCAACGTCTGTGGCAGCTGTATTGATTGCTGCCAAATTGATTGCATGGCTTTGGACGGATTCGATAAGCCTGTTAGCAACGTTGATGGATTCCTGCCTAGATGCGGTTGCATCATTGATTACATTATTTGCCATACGTCATGCTTTAGAACCAGCTGACCATGACCATCGCTTTGGCCATGGTAAAGCCGAAGCACTGGCAGGCTTGGCACAATCGATGTTTATTACGGGCTCGGCATTATTCTTATTGTTACAAGCATCGGCACGTTTTTTCCATCCACAAGCCATCGAAGGCTCCCATATTGGTATCGCTGTGATGATCTTTTCCATACTGCTTACATTAGGGCTATTAACCCTGCAAAGGCATGTCGTGCGTAAAACAGGCTCAACGGCTATTGCTGCGGATGCCCTGCATTACAAAAGTGATTTATACATGAATGCCAGCGTGATTCTTGCTCTGGTACTTGCGGTATATGGTTGGCAAGGTTTTGATGCGATTTTTGGTATCGGTATTGCCTTTTACATTTTATACAGTGCCTATCAAATCATCCAATATGCCATGCATGATTTGATGGATCATGAATTATCTGATGATGAACGCCAACATATTCGAGCCATTGTATCCCAACATCCGCAAGCCCATGGCATGCATGATTTGCGCACACGAAAATCTGGTACAACGGTATTTATCCAGCTGCATTTGGAATTGGCTGATACATTAACCCTGCTTGATGCTCACACAATTGCAGATCAAGTTGAGGAAACTTTGATGGCGGTATATCCCAATGCTGAGATTATCATTCATGAAGACCCTTTAAGTGCTGTGACTATTTCAGAGCCCTTTGAACATACACATTAAAGTTCCTTATTTCTTGTCCAACTCATTTTTACACATTTAACCCATAACGCGTACTTTTCAAAGTGCCTGTCTTAGTCAAGGCGCCTAGCTCCACCAACTTCTGTAAATCCCTTGTCGCGGTTGCCCGCGATGCTTGGGTAATCTTGATATAATTCTCAGCAGATAGCCCACCCTTAAAGCCATCAAGACCTTCCTTGAACATTCTAGCAAGAGCCTTCTCTTGCCTTGGGTTTAGTTGGCCGCGAACTTGATCATATAGCTTTGCCTTACTGATCAGGAAATCAACCAAACTTTGAGAATACTGAATGGAGCCCAATACGGTATCGGAAAAATAGTTTAACCATGATGTGATGTCCAAAGTGTGATTATGTTTATTCAATTGGCCGTAATAATCTTTCTTTTGCTTCTCAATCACATGCGAAAGAGCAATCAATGTCGGCTGCTTGAGACTTTGCGCCAATATTTTTTCACTCAATGCCCTAGCAATACGCCCATTGCCATCCTCAAAGGGATGTATGCTAACAAAGTGAAAATGCGCCATGCCTGCGCGTATTAAAGCAGGCAATGGATGTTTGCCATCAGGCGAGGTGCGGTTAAACCAT
>JAUZQS010000295.1 GCA_030950875.1 Mariprofundaceae bacterium
TAAATTGCAATATAATCACTAAATCACTAAATCACTAAATCACTAAATCACTAAATCACTAAATCACTAAATCACTAAATCACTAAATCACTAAAATTATATCACTTGACTATAAAGCATGTTAAGATGTATTATGAGTGCATGTTTCATGTTATTGAAGATAAAGCCATGCTTCGTGAACTTACCGAATCCATACTGACTGACCATGGTTGCGATGTTTTATGCTTTGAATCTGGCGATCAATACTTGGAATATCTCAAATCTCCCGAGTTTATAAGTCCCATTGCTGTATTAAGTGATCTCACCATGCCAGGCATCAATGGTTATGATTTAGCAATTGCGATTCGAAAAATACACCCATACCAAAAAATTATTCTCATTACAGGCAATGCCGATGCCTATCTTCATCCAGAAGCGGTTCAACAAATATGTTATACGCTCGATAAACCATATAAGCCTGAAAAACTCATCTCAATCGTTGATTCGGTAACTGCTTGTCATCAATTACAGCTGTCGAGCCCAAGCCATGCATACCCTCAAAAGTGCAATATCGATCCTTTGTTTGATTGTCAGTTTGCCTCTTTAAATCAAGATTATTAGTAAGCATTCAGCATACTCACAAGACGCCTAACTTAGCTCTAAAAAACGTCATTCCCAAGCGCTTGTATTGGCAATCCATGATGAAATAGTGGTTATCAATGGATCCTCGATACAAGCATTCGAGGATGACCCATTAAATGATTTATTGCCCTAGCCTAGAATATTGCCTTCATGCAACTTAGCGCCACGTAGATAGTCCGCTGCCCGCATAGGCTTCTTACCTTCGGGCTGCAATTCAGTGATCTGGTACACCGCAGCATCCCCACAAGTGACACTCAAACCATCTTTTACAGAAACAACTTCCCCAGCAATTTTGCCTGTTGTAAGTGGTAACACCTCACCTGCAATCACTTTCAACCATTTACCATCAGCTAGCGTACGCGCACCAGGCTTGGGAGAAAAACAACGAACCACCCGATCAATCGCTGATGCATCCATACTCCAGTCGATGATTCTTTCATCATTTTGAAGTTTTTTCGCGTACGTCATGCCCTGCACATCTTGCCCCACACATGCCAAGCCCTGAGCAATCTTCGGCAATGTTTCAACCAACAGTTTTGCCCCCATAGGAGCCAATGCAAACCAGAGATCTGAACCTGTTGTTGTATTGCTAATTGGCAATGTTTGCGTGGCATAAACACCACCTGTATCGAGGCCTTCTTCCATATGCATCATGCAGACACCCGTTTCATCATCACCGGCCAATAAAGCACGTTCAATCGGTGCTGCACCACGCCAACGTGGCAACAAGGAAGCATGCACATTGATCGGTGCAATCGATGGCGCATCAAGCCACTGATTGGGTAAAATCATGCCAAATGCCACAACAACCAAAAAATCTGCTTTTTTCGCATTTAACCATGCCAAAGCTTGATCATCATTTCGCAACGATTCAGGCGTAATAACATCAATCCCTGCATCCAATGCTGCTTTTTTAACGGGGCTAGGTGTGAGCTTCATACCACGCCCTGATTTACGGTCTGGCTGGGATACAACGCCCACCACATCCATATCGGGACAATCCAATAATGCCTGCAAACATGGCACAGAAAAACCTGGTGTCGCCGCAAAAACTATACGCATCATTGGCTCACTTCTTATAAAACTTTATTAATTTTTTGCGAATCATTTTACGTTTTAAAGGCGATAAATAATCGACAAACAACTTCCCATCCAAATGATCAAACTCATGTTGCAATGCCACAGATTCAAAGCCTTCAAAATCCTGCTCATGTTGCACACCTTGCAAATCAAACCAACGCAAACGTACTGCCGCAGGGCGCTCCACATCTTCATAAATCTCTGGTACAGATAAGCAGCCTTCTTCATAGGTTTGCATTTCATCACTGCGCCATAAAAATTCCGGATTAATCCAGACTTTTAAGTTGCGCACTGGCTCAACGTCTTTGCCTGTATCTTCATCTTGATAACGACCACTACGCCAATCTGTGTCCGTAATCGCCACACGCAAAGACACACCAATTTGCGGTGCTGCCAAGCCCACACCCGGTGCATCATACATGGTATCTGCCAAATCTTGCACCAAGGCTCTAATCGCGTCAGATGTTGGGACTTGCACGGGCTTAGCGGCCGTTTGCAATACTTTATCTGGGTAAATCAATATCTCACGAATGGCCATTATGCGTCGGCATCCAACCCAAAAGCACTGTGCAATGCGCGCACAGCCAACTCAATATATTTTTCTTCCAACACCACGGTTATTTTTATTTCACTGGTGGTAATCATTTGAATATTAATGTTCTCATGCGATAAAACATCAAACATTTTACATGCTACACCCGCATGTGAGCGCATGCCTACACCGATAATAGATACTTTCGCAACTGTATCATCACCCTTCACTTTCTCAGCTTTCATTTCAGAGCATAAACCCTGCAACAAGACCATTGTGGTGGCATAATCATTGCGTGGAACAGTAAAAGTCATATCAGTAAAGCCTTGTTCACTAACATTTTGAACAATCACATCAACATTAATCCCTGCATCTGCAACAGGCCCAAAAATACGCGCTGCAATACCTGGCTGATCTGGAATACCTTGAATCGTGACCTTGGCTTCATCACGATGATAAGCCACACCCGTAATTTCTGCTCTTTCCATACCTGTATCCTCGCCATTGACGATTGTGCCCGTCATATCTTCAAAACTAGAACGCAAATGAATCGGCATATTAAAGCGCATTGCCAATTCAACACTGCGTGTTTGCAAGACCTTTGCTCCTAGGGATGCAAATTCTAACATTTCTTCATAACTGATTTCTTGTAGCTTGGCTGCCTGTGGTACAATACGTGGATCAGTCGTGTAAATACCATTCACATCCGTATAAATATCACAAATATCCGCTTTTACCGCAATCGCCAGTGCGACAGCCGAAGTATCTGATCCACCACGCCCCAATGTGGTGATGTTACCGTGCTCATCTGAGCCTTGAAAGCCTGTCACCACAGGCACTTCACCCACGTCCATATGACGAATCAAATGTTCGCTTTGCACGCCTGTAATACGTGCCCGAGCATGGCTACTATCGGTGCGAAATCCTGCTTGTGAACCACTATAAGAATACGCAACTATACCCAGTCGATTAAGTTCCATTGCCAATAATGCGGCACTGACTTGCTCACCCGTTGATACCAAGGCATCCATTTCCCGTGCAGGTGCTTCACCATCAATATCATTTGCCATGGCAATCAACCGATTGGTTTCACCACTCATCGCAGATACCACAACTGCAATTTCATTGCCACGTGCCAAATCAGCCTGAATTAACTTCGCAGTGGCGCGAATTCTATCCAATGACCCAACCGATGTACCACCATATTTATGTACAATGCGCATTATTTTTCACTTATTGGAATTGTCGCAATGGCAAGTTTGCCCATGCCTAATCCGCGGACTGTATCCATAACATAGACCACACGTTTATGGCGTGTCTCAGCATCGGCACGCAATACCACACGCATATTAGGATCACCCTTGCTAATATTTAAGATGCGACGACGAAGCTCGCCATCTTCCACGGCCTCTTCCTGAACATATAACTGACCAGAAGCATCAATACTCACCAATACTTGCGCAACAGATTTATCTTCCGTGGCTGTTGTACTCGATGGTAATTCCAATTTCAGGCTATCCGATACGTTAAAACTCGTTGAAACCATGAAAAAGATTAACATCAAAAACACCACATCCACCAATGGCGTCATTTCCACCATAAAGTCATCGCGTTTACGATCTCTTAGTTTCATTCACGATCACCCTTTAATAAATCTACAAAGCGCAATGCATGCTCTTCAATTTCAATGACAAACTGATTTACCTTGGCTTCAAACATGCGGTAAGCCACCAACGCAGGAATCGCCACAGTCAAACCCGCCGCAGTTGTATTCAAAGCTTTGGAAATACCACCTGCCAGCACATCTGCTTTGCCAACGCCTTCAAGCGCAATCACCTGAAACACTTCAATCATCCCGATCACCGTTCCCAATAGCCCCAACAATGGCGAAATTGCAGCAATCACACCCAAAACACCAATATAACGATCCAAATGCGCTACTTCTTGACGGCCAACCTCTTCTAATATTTCCTTCATCACCGAACGTTTCACACCACGGTTTTTTAATGCCAACCACAAAATACGATGCATCGCAGTATTCTTCTTCTCACAGGCCATAATCGCAGCATCCACTTGCCCAGCCCGTACATAAGCTTCTATATCCGCCACATCCTTAATCGGTAGAACAACCGAACGACGCAAACTCCAAGAGCGCTCAAAAATCAGAGTGACTGCGATAATAGACAGAGCGATGAGCACATAAATAACAATGCCTCCTTGGCTGATAAATTCGTACACGTATTGCCTCCTGAATTTAATAAATTAATATTAATGTTCATCATATTCGTTTGTTGTGCGGATTATAAGAGTAAGTCTACCCACTGCAATGCAACATCGCGTTTTCTTGCCAATGGCGGCTTAAATTGACTTACGCTTCCATCCATTAAGCTCCATGTAACAGCTCCGTTGGCAGTATTCCAAATATCACTACCGACATCCTTATAACGTTGCACTACCTCATCTTTTGGAAAACCAAAGTGATTATTCTTTCCTGTTTGTGCAATGACAATACTCGGCTGAACACGCTTGATGAAATCTATCGTACTAGATGTTCGACTGCCATGATGCGGCATCAACATCAGGGTTTGTGGCTGCAACCTCACCGCCTTTAGTAAAGCTTTCTCCACAGGTTTTTCCATATCTCCGGATAACAATATGCGTTTTCCATCCGCCATCTCCAACGTACAAACCAAGGATGTATTGTTATCATTATCAGCTGTATAACCCTTTGGTGGCCATAAAACATGCACCTTGGCTTGCCCTAATTCCAAAACATCGCCTTGTTTTAACCACCGCACCAGACCACCTTGTTGTTGCACCCTTCGAATCACTTTCTGCATGACATCATACGAGTGATTTGCAGGTACGTCCGCCAACCATAATTCAGATACCTCACGCACCGAGTCCAATAAACGTAGCGCACCGCCAGCGTGATCGGACTGAGCATGGCTTAACATCAATACATTAACATGTGTTAAACCCAACGTACGCAATCCAGATGCGACTATTGTGCCGCCATTAAAGCGACTATATTTACGACCTGGCACATCCACCACCAACACATGCGTTTTTTTATTGGCTTCTATCTGAATCAAGCTTGCTGCCGCGCCTTGTCCCACATCCCAGGCAATAAATCGAGATGTTTCTGGCGCATATTCAAAAGCAGCACCATAAGCATAGAGAAACAATGTGCCGCTTATTACCATCATTGCGATGGCTCGTTGTTTGCGAAACCACAACAACACAGCACATAACATTCCTGCTACGTAAAAAGCTCCCCAAGCAAGTGATATGTCAGGCAACCAAAG
>JAUZQS010000296.1 GCA_030950875.1 Mariprofundaceae bacterium
GGTTTTTCGTCAGGAAATATAACAGTTAAATGCTGCTCTTGTAGCTTGGATGTGTTGATAAATGCAGGCCCACTCCAATATCCACCTAAATTAATAGCAATTCTTTCACCTTTTATGGTTTCATAGGTCGATATAAACTTGATAGGGGGTTGATGGTTGTTAAAAACCATCTTTGCAGTTTTATCCGAATAAAAAATGATCTCCCCATCATGGTTTTTGCTAATCCATGTACCAGTTAGTTGATCAACCACCGTTTGTGGCGTATCGGTCTCAGATATTTGACTGCATGCAGACAAACCAATCATTATAGAAAACAAGAGCGACTTTTGCATATTCATGGATTCCTCTGAGCTCTGATTTGGTAGCCTGTAATTGCCAGTGGTTTGTCATCGAGACCTTTGAAAAGAGTTACGGTTTCATGGCTGAAGCCATGTTCATGGCGAACAGATACAATATATATGTAAAAGTCACCGCCAAAACGGGGATCTTTGGACTTTGAAGATGTATGGAAGTCGATGATTTTACCTAGTTTCTTTTGTAATAAAGCAAACTTGTGTTGCCAATGTTGCTCGGGATCTGTTTTGAAAAAGTCGGGGTTAAATAATGGTATTGCGACATCCCATTGCTGTTGTTGGATGGCTTGATGAAGTTTGCTGATGATTGCATCGGCTTCTTGTTGTTGGTTAGCTTGAGTGAGACAGCCTGATAAAAGAAAGAGGGTTGTTAATATGAGTCGGAAATGGCGATGCATAGAATATCCTTGTTGCAAAGTATGAGTTAGGCATTGATAATGCCGTCATTATGACAGAAATCAATCAACAAACCAAAAAAACACCCTTGAAAACAGGCGAGAAGCTTTTATTTATTGTCGCTGGTGCTTTCGTTATACTAGCCAGTATCGCTTTTGGGATCATGCAATATGTTATGGCAACGAGCGATAAGCCCATTTTTGAACAACATACGCATTTTGATTTGAGCGCTGTCGGGGAAAAAGGTTCTGCGATTTATCGCCATAATGCTTGCTCTGAGTGTCATCGAGCAATGTCTGAAGGCACCAATATGGGTAATAGCTTGGATGGAATTGGCTCAAGGCGCAGTGTAGCGTGGTTGGAACGTTTTTTAATAGAGCCAGAAAAGACCTACGGCCATGTGACAATGGATCATGGTGTTCGCCCTAAACAAGCATATTATGTTGCCTTGTTACCTAAGCCAGATATTCATGATTTAGCAGTGTTTTTATCGGAGTTGAAATCAGATCAAGGATCATCTTCATCACCTGTGCCTCCCAAAGGCGAGTCGCCATTTATTGATGCCATGGTCAAGACTTGGGCGCCCGATGCATGGAAAGAAAAATACACAGATATACGCGATAAGAAACCTAGCAACGAGGGAGTGAAATGATGGTACAGGAACCATGGGAAGATGAGGAATATGTTAAATATATTTTATGGTTTGTTTTTGCCTGTGTGATTTACAGTATGATTGGTTTTTCATGGGGAGCTTTGATGGGCGGGATTGAGGCGTTTCGGCATTTTGTGGATTACCGTATGCATGGTGATTTGATTGTGCGTGCGCATACGCATATTAACTTATTGGGCTGGGTTGAAATGGCGATATTTGCTGCGGTTTATTATATTGTACCGCGTTTGGTGAAGCGTCCTATTTATAGCATGAAGTTGGTTAAGTGGCACTTTTGGGTGCATAATTTTGGTTTAATTGGCATGGTGGTGTTTTTCACTGCGGCAGGTGTTTCTGCAGGTCTTGCGGCAGGTGTTCCTGGAGATGCTGTGCGTGCTACGCCTGCTGAGATTGAGGCAATTATCAAACCATGGCTGGCCACGATGGGTATTTTTGGCACACTGGTTCTTATAGCGAATTTCATTTGGGCTTATAATATTTACAAAACCTGTTCTGGCTGGAGAGATTCGAAATGAAGCGCTATATTATAGCTCTTATGATGGTGCTTTTTGCGTTGAGTGCATGTGATATGGATTTTGGTGGCGGTGGTGTGTTTCGTATTGGACAGAAAGTTCCGTCAATAAAAACAAAAACACTGGCGGATGCGGGTGGTGATATGTCCAAGTTGACAAGTTATCGTTACCCCGATCCACGCATGTACCAATGGTCTTTTGATGATGCTCTAAAACAAGGCAAACCCATTCTTTTGGAATTTGCGACACCAGGGCATTGTACGCAGTGTGATCAGCAGTTGCAGCTTCTGAAAGTAATGCTTGATCGTTATGGTGATAAGATTCTTTTTTTACATATGGATCAATATTATAATCCAGAAGCCTATGGTGCATTTCAGGTTCGTGGGGAGCCATGGACTTTTGTGATAAATGCACAAGGAAAGGTTGATTATATTGCGCCGGGGCGTGTGTTACTTGGTGAGATTGAACCAGTTTTAAAGCATGAAATTGAACCAGTTTTAAAACATGAAGTTGAGCCAGTTTTAAAGCATGTAGCCGGAGTCACTGACAATGGCTAAATCATGGCGCGAGATTCAATGTTCTTTGCAAGCGGATAAAGCGGGGATTATTTGGGATTTATTATTATATGTGCCCACAGTAGGATTTCTTTTGCTAATTGGTTTGCGTTATTGGTATGCGGGTGATGATCAGGTTTTGGGTCAGGTATTAATGTTTTTGGGTTTTTTCTTTTTGATGGTTGGAGGAGGCCGTGTGTTACGGCGTTTGTTGATAATGCCGTCGGCACCCGTGGGATTGGATATATCCAAAGACCGTATTGCCATGAAACTTAAGAATAAAGAACAGCGCCTTTTAATGCGTGATATCCGTTATTTTGCGGATAAAGCAGGGAAATCATTTGGACTAACAGGCACAGATGAGCGTGGGAAAAAACAGCAATATGTTTTTCATAAAGGGCAGTTTTCTGAAGAAGACTTTATTGATGTGAGTAAGGCATTGGCATTTTATAAATAGGGTCACTATTC
>JAUZQS010000297.1 GCA_030950875.1 Mariprofundaceae bacterium
GCAATATCAGAATATTGCGAAACGTACAGGCGTGCAAAAGCTGACTCCGGCACGGGCATTAATTGCTGAGTTGGTGCGTCGCTACTGGGTGCTTGGCATGGAATGCAGTCTGCTTGAGATTCAGAAACTGGCGTGGTTTCTGGAAAGATCGATTGAGCAGACAGAATCTGATAATCCCCTCAAACTGGCATTCAAAGCCAATCAGTTTGGCCCCTATGCCGACAGGCTTAGGCATTTACTGGATGCGCTAGATGGTAGTTATTTGCGTTGTGAGAAACGCATCGCTGATGCAGGCCCGATGGATGTGATTTGGTTTGATGATTCCAAAAAAGAAAATTTGCAATCTTATCTGAATAGCAAAGAGATGATGCCATATATGTACGCTCTGGAACGCACGGCAAAACTCATTGACGGTTTTGAATCACCCTTTGGTATGGAGTTGCTTGCCACGACAGACTGGCTTATTGTGAAAGAACATTGTGAAGCGAGAACCGAAAGCTTGATGGAAGGCATGGAGCATTGGACAGGTGGACCTCAGGCAGCCAAACGTAAAGTCCGGCTATTTGATGCGCGATCCATCTCTATTGCACTTGAGCGACTTAATCAGGTTGTGATGCAGGGTACATGAGAGTTTTTGAAGGCTATTTTCAGTATCCGCCGCAGGTTTAGTATTGAAAGTAAGAATGCCGCGCAAACCTCTCAAGTGATTAAAGCTGCATTGGAGAAAGAGTGCATCAAAGTTGCAGATGTCGAACACCCAAGAGCAGGATACTTGCCTTTTTGGGCTTAGACCATGTAACGGGGATGTAACTGGAGTGCTGGAGGAAGACATAATATAGCTATGCTTGCGCTTATATTTGTTGATATATAACGAATTATTTTAACATTAGCGTTATTCAAAGATGTAACTGAGTGCACAGATCAGCTTTGACATTTTCGTATTTTATATTTAAATGTCAAAACTGACTCGGACCTTACTCAAAGCCTTACTGCTTGATGCCGCTTTCAAAGGGTAACACTTCAAGAACCAACTTGCTCTTGAAGGAGGCACTGTAAACTTGTCTTTGCCTGCTCATTTTGGCTCCGTTTTTTTGCTGAATTCTAGCTTATAAGGAATAAGAAATGCGATTTCTTTGTCTTAATTTCTTGGGGTATTGTACAAATGAGATACTCAAACTTTAGGATACAACTTTATTTTGCGGGAACATTTGACAGAAGTGACGATGCGAACTACGCTCGAAAAACGTGGAAATAACAGGTAAAACAAATATCTATGGTATCATTGGATGCCCGATTCAACATTCGCTATCGCCAGTGTTTCAGGCTTACTTTGCACAACAACATAATATGGATGTGGTGTATGTGCCGTATCATGTTGAAGAGCAACACCTGAAATCTGCAATAGATGGCTTAGCGGCTTTAGGGGTACAGGGTGTGAATGTAACGGTGCCTTACAAAGAAGCCGTGTTGCCATATGTGCAAGCAGATGAGGATGTGCAGTGCATTGGGGCTGCGAATACGCTTAAATTGGTGGCTGGTGAAGGTTGGCAAGCAAGCAATACTGACTGGCAAGGTGTTGCATCAGTATTTACAGGGACAGGATTGGCGTTAAAAGGCGAGCAGATATTGTTGTTCGGAGCAGGTGGAACAGCACGTGCGGTATTGCATGCAGCATATAAACAAGGCGTGTCCAGTGTGGCAATATGTAATCGCTCGCCTGAGCGAGTAGCGCGTTTGCTTGAACATGCAATGCATCATTACCCAAGCATGGATTGTTATGCAACTGCCTGGGAACAGGACGAAGTCGCAGTCATGTGTAATAAGTCTCCAATGGTTATTAATACGACAAGTATTGGATTGGCTGCATCAGATAGGTTCCCTTTCCAAATCACTGGGCATGGCTGGTTAATGGATGCGGTTTATAAGCCATCTGGACAGACTGCCTTTACACAGGCTGCCAGTTTGTCTGAACGAAGTATGACAGATGGCTTGCCGATGCTCGTTGCTCAGGGCGCAAAATCATTTGCAAACTGGCATCCGCAGCATACACCTGATATATTAGAGACACTAATTTGGATGGAAGCAAAGCTAAAACGGAGTGCAATGGTGTTTCCAGGCTGGGAGAATCGCAAATGAAACACACCAGACTTGGTGATATCTTATTACGCAAGAAGGCCATCAATAAAGAGCAGTTGGTGCAAGCTCAGCGTGAGATGAAGCTAAATGGCGTCAGCTTAACGGCTGAGCTGGTGAAAGCTGGGCTGTTTACAGAAGATGAACTTGCTAAATTTATAGGCAAGTCGTTTGGTCGTCCTGTCATTGATTTAAATAAGGTTGATATCAAAGAGGATTTGACGGATATCCCCATTGAGATGTTGCGTAAAAATGCAGTGATTCCAATTCACCGTAAGGGCAATGCGATTACCTTAGCAGTTGCTGATCCGTATGATATTAATGCCTTGGACGAAATAGCCTTTATTAGCGGAAGCCAAGTTGATGTGGTCGTTGTGACGGAATCACAAATTCTTGCCAAACTTGAAGAAATGGGTGGTGCTGGCAGGCAGCTTGAAGATGTGATGGGCGAGCTTGGTGCCGACGAAATGGAAATCGTTGACATTGAAGATACGGAGATGGATGAGCATTCGCTCGCAGCTGAAACTGAGACAGCCCCCGTTGTAAAGTTGGTAAATCTTATTTTATTGGATGCGATTAAACGGGGAGCATCTGATATTCATATTGAGCCTTATGAGAAATCGTTGCGGGTGCGCTACCGTGTGGATGGCGTACTACATGAAATTATGCGTCCGCCTCTAAAAATGCGTGATGCCATGGTTTCGCGGATTAAAATTCAGGCAAGATTAAATATTGCAGAGCGCCGGGTACCTCAAGATGGACGTATAAAATTGCGTTTGTCTAAGGCAAAGACAGTGGATTTTCGTGTTTCTGTACTGCCTACCTTGTTTGGTGAAAAGGTGGTTATGCGCCTTTTAGACTCGGCTAATTTGCAATTGGATATGGTAAAGCTTGGTTATGAAGAGGGTGATTTAAGTAATTTTAAACATCATATTCATCAGCCTTATGGCATGGTGCTGGTAACGGGGCCAACAGGCTCGGGTAAAACGGTGAGTTTGTACTCGGCAGTGGCTGAATTAAATCAGCCTGGCGTGAATATCTGTACAGCAGAAGACCCTGTGGAATTTAACTTCATGGGCATTAATCAGGTGAATATAAACCCTGCTGTGGGGCTGGACTTCCCAACTGCGTTGAAGTCATTTTTGCGTCAAGATCCGGATATCATTCTCATTGGTGAAATTCGTGATTATGATACAGCCGCGATTGGTATTAAAGCAGCGCTTACAGGACATTTGGTGTTAGCAACGTTGCATACCAACGATGCGCCTTCAACGATGACGCGTATGGTAAATATGGGGATTGAGTCATTTTTGGTGGGCTCTGCCGTTAATTTAGTGACTGCACAGCGTTTGGGGCGACGCACATGTAAGGAATGTGCTGAGCCTATTGATATCCCTGCTGAGGCGTTAATAGAAGCAGGTATACCTGCTGAAGAAATTGGTTCATTCCAACCGATGCAAGGTAAGGGTTGCAATACATGCAATGGAACGGGCTATAAAGGTCGTGTGGGGATTTATCAGGTGATGCCTATCACGGATGAAATTCGTAATGCTGTGTACGCTGGAAAAAATTCAGATGATATTAATGATATTGCCGTTGCCCAAGGTGTAAAAACATTGCGTATGGCGGCTTTGAATAAGGTGCGTGATGGTTCCATTTCATTGGAAGAATGTTTGCGTGTAACGGTAGGTGATTAATGGCACAATTTAATTGGACAGCAAAAACAAGGCAGGGTCAAAATAAGTCGGGTGAGCTAAATGTTACCAATAAAGATATCGCGATGGCGACTTTGCGTAGGCAGGGTTTAATTGATATCAAAGTAAAGAAAAAGCCGATAGAAATTGAAATTTTTCCTGAAAAAGTAGAAGACAAAGATATTTCCATCTTTTTTCGTCAACTATCAACGATGATTAATGCTGGGCTGCCGTTGGTACAATGTTTTGAGCTTGCTGAGCGCGGTTCAGATAAAAAAGCCATGGTAAAATTATTAAAGGGTGTGCGAACCGAACTGGAAGGCGGGACTCCATTGGGGGAAACCTTACGTAAATTTCCGAAAGAATTTGATCGTTTGACGTGTTCATTGGTGGAAGCAGGTGAGCAGGGTGGTATTTTGGACACCATTTTGTTGCGTTTGTGTACCTATAAAGAAAAAGCTTTGGCACTGAGATCTAAAATCAAGTCTGCGATGATTTATCCGGTCGCAATTCTGGCCGTCTCTTTCATTGTAACTTCGATTTTGATGATTTTTGTGATTCCAGTATTTAGTGAAATATTCTCGTCATTTGGCGCTGAATTGCCAGGGCCTACAAAAATAGCCATGGCGATTTCGGATCTATTTGTAAAATACTGGTATGTCGTTTTGTTTGCACCATTTATTTTAATTTGGGCAATAAAAGCAATTTACAAAACCCCGCAAGGACATTATCAGTTGGATAAATTGTTATTGAACTTACCTGTGATTGGTGATGTTTTGCGTAAAGGTGCCGTGGCGCGTTTTTGCCGCACATTTTCAACACTTACGGCAGCAGGCGTGCCAATTTTGGAATCGTTGGATACCGTCGCAGAAACATCAGGAAATTTGGTGATTGAGCAGGTTATTTTGACTTGTAAAGGCTCGATTAGCCAGGGTATGACGTTGACGCAGCCACTGGAAGAAAGTCAGATATTTCCTGTTATGGTGACCCAGATGATTTCTATTGGTGAGCAAACAGGTAGCTTGGAAGAAATGTTGTCTAAAATTGCTGATTTTTATGAAGAGGAAGTGGATGTAGCGGTGGATGGTATGACCGCTTTGATGGAGCCAGTTATTATGGCTTTCTTGGGTGTTGTGATTGGTGGCTTGGTGATTGCGATGTATTTACCTATTTTCCAAATGGCCTCGGTCGTATAAGTGTGAGGAAGTGTGGCTCAATTGACGCAACACTTCCTTAGGCTTTTTTTGTATAACCCATGACGATACAGCTTGAAAATCGTAGTCACTTAATGCAGCTATTGCTGTGGCGTGGCATGGCGATGGTGCTTGTTTTGCTCATGGTGAATTGGTTTTACTTACCCAACCTTGGCTTGGACCATCATCGGCTATTGGCTTATATAGCATTGTTATTTGTAGGTTTTGCAGTGGCTCAGAGTTTTTGTTTTCGTAGTCAATGGCCTGTAAGTATTCAATTATTTTTTCAG
>JAUZQS010000298.1 GCA_030950875.1 Mariprofundaceae bacterium
ACTATTCAGCATGATGCCTTTGTTCTGTCATTCCGAGCGAAGTCGAGGGATCTTTCATCGACATTGCGTCAAAAGATGTCTCAACTACGTTCGACATGACACTTAAATGCATGTTTCAACAAACATGCTGAATAGTTACGAGGTTTTTTAAATATAATAATGAGATGGCAAGTTGCGTAAGCCTTATCTATGGAGGGTAAGATGGTTATAACGTTATTGGCGGTTGTGAGTGTGCTTTATTTGGCATTGCAATTGGAAGATAAATTCAAAGTTCCATCGCCGTTGGGTTTGATTGTTCTATCCTTTGCTTTTCATGCTTTGATGGGTGATGAGTTTATGTTAACAGCGGATGCCGAACATTTCGCATTGCTGGTGTTGCTACTGCTGCCAATTTTGCTTATTTCTGACTCCCTTGAATTAAGTGTTGCCGATTTAAAAGAGCATGGGCTTAGTTTGTTTTATTTGGCTGTTGTTGCAGTGGCGTTGTCGGTACTGGCAGCATTACTAATGGGCAGCACCTTGTTTAGCGAATATAACCTATCAACGGCAGCGATTATTGTGTTATTTTCCATGGTTTTGGCAACCGACCCCGTATCGGTGGTGAGCATTTTCTCCAAATTTAACCTGCCGCATAAATTAAAAATCTTATGCGAAGGCGAGAGTCTATTTAACGATGCTACAGCATTGATTGTGTTCGTTTTTATTGGTCTTTACGCCTTGAATGGCGGTGAGATTACAGCTTCCTATGTAGCGGAAATAAGCGTGTTGGTGGTGTTGGGCTCATCGGCTTTGGGCGTGGCATTCGGTTATGTTGGGCTTGTGTTAATGAAAACCACGACCAACCGCACAGCCGAAATGCTGGTCTTAATTTTGGTCGGTTATGGCGGCTTTGAGCTAGCTGAACATTTTTACACACTTCTGAATATGCTTGGTATGCACACACATATGCATCTTTCAGGCATTTTAACCTGTATTTTTGCGACGATTACCGTGAATCATATGATGATGCAGGAATTGGTTGAAGAGGAAGCGGTGATTCATCATCAAGAGGATGTCCTGCAGGCCAGACCTATTACAGGTGGTGTGATTCGTGGGGCAGTTAACAAAATTAAAGCCACTGTGGAAGAGCGTGAGCGCCATTTGCGCAGCAAAGAAGACGTGCAATTATTGGCATTGGTTGCCAATACAATGTTATTTGTTGCCATGGCAGAAGTGATTAATATATCGTTGTTGTGGCAGTATAAAACAGAAATTATTGTCATGTTTTTGGCAACCACCGTGATTCGTGCTGTGATGATGGCAAAATTTGCAATGATCACCAATCAGACGGATAAAATGACCAATATCAATTTTCGTTGGTGGGGAGTTTTGACCTTTGCGGGTATTAAGGGTGGCTTATCGATTGTGATGTTGATGATGATTCCTGCATCGTTTGAACACTTGGAAATGTTTAAGGCGGTGGTGATTGGTGTTATTTTACTTTCTACCTTTATTTATTCAGGGATTTTGGTAGCGATAATCAGTACAAATCAGGAAGCCTTTTCCAAGGAAAAAGAGGCTGAAGGATCGCATTAAAGCGGGGCGATTTCAATGCTCCATGTAGGTTTGGCAGGGTTTATTCTTTCAAAGCCTTGGATCAATGATGGTTTATCTACAATTTTAAAATCTGAGCAGCGACTTTCAGTCCATCCACAGCAGCAGAGGTAATACCACCCGCATAACCGGCCCCCTCACCGATAGGGTATAAATTGGACAAGGATACGGACTGCATAGCTTGATCGCGAACCATGCGAATGGGTGAACTGGTGCGTGATTCAACCGCCAGTAAATTGGCATCATCACTCACATAACCTTTCATTTTCTTATCAAATGCTATTAGACCTTCACGCAGTGGCTCTGCCAACCATTTGGGGAATAAATCATGTAAATCCGCGGCTTCGACAGCAGGTTTGAAACGCGTTTGTGCCAGTTTTCCTGTAGCGTTCTTTGTAATAAAATCCGTAATACGCATGGCTGGTGCTGCGTAGGGTGTTTGCGTCATATTAAAACAATCACGTTCAAGCTGGCGTTGTAAACGAATACCACACAAAGCATCGTTGCCCAAACCATGACGTTTTATATCATCAGGTGTGACCTGTACTACGACACCAGAATTGGCCAGTGGGCTACGGCGATGGGCATTGCTCATGCCATTGACTGCCATCATGCCTGCTTCGGTGGGTGACGGTACAATAAGACCACCAGGACACATACAGAAACTATAAACACCACGCTTTCCAAGGTATGGGTCGTTGACCTGATGGGTTAGTTTATATTCTGCTGCACTCAAGGCTGGGTGTTCGGAAAACTGGCTGAATTGGCACGCGTTAACCCATGTTTGATTGTGTTCAGCCCGCACGCCCACGGCAAAATCTTTGGCTTCAATTTCAATGCCTTGCGTGTGTAAATTCTCAATGGTGTCACGCGCTGAATGACCAATGGCCAAGACAATATGATTGCCCATGATTTCTTCATTGTTTGCCAAGCGTACACCATTGGCTTTTTGCTTATGTGTAAGAATGTGGTCGACACGAGCATTGAATCGATAATCAACACCAAGCTCTAAAAGGTGTTCGCGCATGCGGCGGATGATACGAACCAGCTTATCGGTTCCCAAATGTGGGTGAGCATCACTCAGAATATTTTCATCTGCGCCAAAACGTATAAACTCTGCCAAGACCCAACGTACAAAGGGGTGTTTAATGCGGGTGTAAAGCTTGCCATCGGTGTAGGTGCCTGCACCACCTTCACCGAAACAAACATTGCTTTCAGGGTTTAATTCGCCGCGACTACGCAACCGTCCAATATCACGCATGCGTTTTTCAACAGGTTGACCACGCTCCAATAATGTTACGCGCATGCCGGCTTCAGCCAATGCAAGGGCTGCAAACAAACCTGCAGGGCCTGCCCCGATAATGATGGTGTGTTGATCGGTTTTACTACCGTTCAAGGCTTCGGGTTTATCAATGATTAGGCTAGATGTGTCGATAATTTTGGCTTGTGGCGGAAGTATTGGTGTTTCGGTTGTTTTACATTCAATGCTGCATACAAAGTGTACAGCACTGCGTTTGCGTGCATCAATAGCGCGGCGTACAATGCTTACATCTGTAATTGCATGGCTTGATAGCTGTAAGAGTTTGGCAATACGCAGGCGTAAATAGGTGTCAGATTCGCCGAGTTCGACGGGTATATTGGTTAGGCGAATGAGCATGGGCGAAAGTCTACCTTTGAAAGGTTTGAACAGGAACAACGACGCACTTGTGCATGGATGTTGTATATTTGCTACAATATAAGAAGTATT
>JAUZQS010000299.1 GCA_030950875.1 Mariprofundaceae bacterium
TGAATATTAATGTTTTAATAAATGGGCAGATGGCCTTTGTCCGCGACCAATTTTATGGCGGCCAAAATTTAACCGAAGAGATTCAAAAAGAGCACAATTTGGGTTATCAGGCAGCCGAAGAAATGAAGAAAACTTCTTTCCCTGATGTTAGCCCTGAGGCGACGGAACGTTTTTATGTAGGTTTAACTTCGGAATTGGTCCGGTCACTTGATTTTTACGCGGCTAACCATGCTGAATACCCTGTGCAGACGTTGTATTTAACGGGTGGGTCTGCACTGATACCTGAGATTGCCCTTGAACTCGAGCAACGTTTGGGTATTGAGACGAAAGTGGTGAATCCGTTTGAAAAAATAACAATCAATAAAAAGAAATTTGATCAGGAGTATTTGGATCGTGTAGGTCCCATGATGATGGTGCCAGTGGGGCTTGCGCTTAGGAGTTTTGACACATGATTCGGATAAACCTTCTCCCTTACCGCCCAGAGCGGCGCAACAAGCAAATTTTACAACATTTGGGCTGGACCTTCGGCTCCATAGCATTGCTGGGAACTCTTTTGATGTTGGTAAGTATGTATGGCAATGGAGACCTGGCTGATTTGCAAACTGAATTTGGGCAATTGCAAGCTCAGAACATGATCTTGAAGAAGAAAATTGGTAAAATAAGAAATTTGGATAAGTTGCGGGCTGATGTGGAGCGCAAACTATCGTTGGTGGATGAGCTGCAGCAAGGACGTTTTGAATCCTTTAAGACATTAATAGCGTTGTCATCGGTCATTCCTGAAAATGTATGGTTGAACTCTTTTGTGGATAATGCAGGGAAGTTGAAAATTGTGGGCGTTGGAGAAAGTAATAAATCCGTTGCTAACTTTATGCGTGCTTTGACTCAATCGCCGTTGTTTGGAGGGGTCGCGTTGGGGGTTATCACTAGAAAACTGACTAGTGGCGTACCTGTGCGAACCTTTAATCTGACATTAGATCGATTGGCTGACGTTACGCAAGATAGCCAGCAAGGTGGCAAAAAATGAATTCAGATGCCTTGAGTATGGACTTTCTACGACCTTTGTTGCCATTGCCACTATGGCAAAAGGCTGTTGCTTTAATTGTAGTTTTAATTGTAATTACGGTGGGGTATTTCTTTTTGAGTTGGCAGCCGCTTCAGCAGAATATTGAAAATCAACAGGCTAGAGTTGAGCAGCAGCGTGTTGTATTAAAGAAAAACCAGAAATTAGCGCAGGACTTGCCGAGAAAGCGTGCAGAATTTACGCTGCTTGAAAAACAATTGAAGATTGCGTTAAATATGTTGCCTAAAAAATCTCAAATTCCAGATTTGTTGGAAAGTGTGACTTGGGCAGGAAAGGATTCAGGCTTGGAATTCAGTGTGTTTAAGCCAAAAGGTGAGAATCCGAAACAGATTTACGCAGAAGTGCCTGTCGATATTAGTGTGAATGGCACATACCGACAAGTGCTAAGTTTTTTAAAGAGAGTGGGTGAAATGCCTCGGATTGTGGCAATTAAAAACTTGCAGATTACTCAGAGTAAAGCGGGTGAGACTTTGCAGGTGAGAGGAAATGTGGTCACTTATCGTTTTATTGAAAAAAGTGCTGTGAAAAAACGAATAGGCCGTTAAGTGTTAGCCCGCATTATTCATGAATCCCCCAGGGGATACTCTCTTGCTGCGTAATTCACCTGATCGACGTGATGATTGCGCTCCGTACAGAGAAGATGCATTGGGGCATGAAAAATCGTTGCGGGCAAAGGAACAAGCAAGGGCGCGGCAGTATTTGTGAATAATGCGGGGTTAGGAGTCTACTGTGAATAAAAATCAATTAGGTGGAACTGGGATGAACAGAAAAAATAATTTTCTAAAATATTTGACTTCAATATGTGTACTACTTGCAACATTGGGCATGGCCTCGGTGGTGCAGGCTGCGCAAATTACTAAGCTGACATTATCGGATTCGATTGATGGTGATGTCTTGCGTATTGAGAGTGATAGCACACTGAATTATCAGGTGTTTGACCTTGATGGACCACCTCGATTGATTTTAAGTTTTCCAGAGGCGACTTTGGGTGCTGGTGTTGAAGCCTTGCAGTCATCAGATGATGGTGTGACACGTGTATTCCCAGTGAGTGATAAAGGGGCAGTTCGCATTGAAGTGAGCTTGAGTGAAGTTGTTGCCTATGACATCAAGGAGAATAATCATACGTTGGTGGTACACTTTTCTAGTGTGAAAAACCAACAAAAAGCCAGTGCAGGTGTGCATGCTGTTATTGAAGATATTGAAGTGCGTGATCGCGGCTCTGTGACGGAATTGATTTTGCGTGGTGAGCATATGAATGCCAACCACAATTCATTTATGACACAAGGCAATCAGCAATTGATTTTGGACTTTTGGGGTGCATCGTCGCGGTTGAAAAAAACAAATTTCCAATATTCTACGCAACGCATCAATGCTGTCATGGTGGGTCAAGCGGAGGATCGGGTTCGTTTGGTTGTGAAGCTTTTGCCGAGTTCTGATATGAGCCAGCAGATTGATGCGACTGCTGGTGAAATGGTGATTCGTTTGGGTAGCGTTGTTGCGAAGAAAAAAGCCAATGTATTGGAAGTTGAAAGTGTAGATTTTAAACCCGACGATCGTATTGCTCATGTGATGATTCGTACCGATGGCACAGATCCTGTGATCAATGTTCGAGAAAAAGATGACCATATCATCATTGAAGTAAAAAAAGCGAAGCTGTTGCCGGGGGAAGAACGATCTCAGGATGTTAGTGCCTTCCCAGGCCCAGTACGTCAAATTGATACGTACCAGCAGGGTGACAATGTTCGTATTGTAACGCGCTTGCGTGAAAAAGTAAGCGTAACATCGTTTCAACAGGGAAATATATTTACCATTAATTTTGAGCCTGAAGATTTGGCATTGGCGCGTCTGCATACGGGCAAAAAAGATGGATTTACTTATACAGGCGAAAAAGTAACCTTTGAATTTAAAGATATTGATATTCGTAATGCATTGAAACTTATTGCAGAGATGAGTAATTTGAATATTATTATGTCGGATGATGTGACGGGTTTGTTAACCATGCATCTGGTTGATGTGCCTTGGGATCAAGCCTTGGAGCTTATACTTACATCAAAGGGACTTGGTGAGCAAAGGGTAGGCAATGTGATGCGGGTTGCTCCGATGGAAGTATTAAAAACAGAGTATGAAAGCAAGCTTGAAGCACGCAAAGGATCGCAACAGCTTGAACCTCTGATTACTGAGTTTATTGTATTAAATTATAGCAAGGTAAATGACTTTAAAACCTTGTTAGAGAGCACATCGTTCAATGGTAAGAGCGCTGCTGGAAATAGTAAATCTCTGCAAAGAAGTGATGTTGGCTTGCTTACGAGTCGAGGAAGTTTCTTAGTGGATGTGCGCACCAATACCCTGATTATAAAAGATACACTGCCTGCGATTAACAATATTAAGCGGTTGGTGAAAAGTATAGATTTACCAGTGAAGCAAGTCTTGATAGAGAGCCGTATTGTTGAAGCCTCAAGTTCATTTTCACGAAATCTTGGTATTCGTTGGGGCGGAAGCTTTACTAGTGCAAATACTAGTCTTGCTTTGGGTTCTAGAACGGCGGGCACAGGAAGAAATACAACCTCGGGCGGGAATGGCTATTTAGTGGATCTTCCCGCTGCGGCGATAGGGACCGCTCTTACAAGTGGCATTGGAGCCAGTTTTGGAGGTTTAAGCAAAGCTTTGAATTTAAACCTTGAGTTATCAGCAGCTGAACTGGATGGTGATGTACATATCATTTCAAATCCCAGGATTGTGACAACGAACTTGAAAACTGCGACCATTAAACAAGGTGTTTCTATCGCTGTGGTTACACCTGGCACAGTTAGTACTCCTGCAACGACCACCTACAAAGATGCTTTGTTAGAACTGACTGTAACACCGCAAATTACCAGTAATAATACAGTCATTATGGATGTTAAGGTGAATAAAGATGCGCCAGCAATTACTGGAACCAATATTGAGACAAAGTCAATTAGTACCAATATTCATATGGAGAGCGGTGAGACCATTGTGATTGGTGGTATTTATAGTCGAACCAAGCAAAATACAACCAATGGTGTACCTGGCTTGAGCAGCATCCCAATACTGGGTTGGTTATTCAAAGGGAACAGTAAAGTAGATAACAAAACTGAATTGCTAATATTTATCACGCCTACAATATTGGGAGCTGTTGGTGAGCATTAATTTGTGATTAGCTTGATTGGCTCCATGGGAGCTGGAAAATCAACAATCGGGCGGCTTTTAGCCGCCCGTTTAGGTTTGGA
>JAUZQS010000003.1 GCA_030950875.1 Mariprofundaceae bacterium
GCCGTGCAAACCACCCAATCCTTCGGTATGGGCATTGGTAATGCCTGTTAGAATAGCAATATCAGGCTGCACGATTTCAGAAAGCCGTTGCATCTCACCGACTTCGCTGATGCCACATTCAATCAATGCAATTTCGCTATCCTCAGGAACATCTAAAAGCGTTTTAGGCACGCCAATCAGATTGTTTAAATTGGCATGGGTTGCGGCTGTTTTTATGCCCAATGCCTTGAATGTATGCGCCAACATGGAACGAATCGTGGTCTTGCCGTAAGAGCCTGTGATGGCAATGATTGTTGTGTTGCTTAATTTTTTTCTCCAAGCATGGGCAATATCACCCAGTGCAAGCAAGGTGTCTGCGACTTCTAATTGTGGCATTTTTAAGTCAGACCAGCATTTAACACCTTGATGATCACCAATCAAAGCACAGGCTTTATTGCGTACTTGATGGGCAAATGCATGGCCATCAAAGTTAGGTCCACGCAAGGCAAGGAAGATATCACCTTGATTAAAATGACGGGAATCAGTTTGAATCTTTAAAGCTTGAACCTTAGAAGTTTGAATAGGCTCGATTTGGGCAGGCATCTGATTAAGCCAATGGCCGCCTGTAGCGTGTTGAATATCTAGGCCACTTAAATACATGAGGTGTATTCCGTATTTTTTTGATGCAGCAAGTGGCGGGCACATGCCATATCACTCCATGGCAAACGTTCACCGTGAACATCTATGTAGGCTTCATGACCTTTGCCTGCGATAACCAAGGTGTCATCTTTGTTCATCTTGGTGATGGCATCGGCAATAGCCTGCTTGCGATCAAGCTGCAAATGAACTTCCAGTGGGTAAGGGTGAGTGATACCTTCTTCTATTTCTGAAGCAATTATTTCTGGGCGCTCATGGCGAGGGTTGTCGGATGTAATCCATAATACGTCTGCAAATTCAGAGGCAATGCGCCCCATGGCTGGACGTTTTTCTCGATCGCGCTCACCACCACAGCCAAATACTAGGAACAAGCGTCCGTGTGTAATAGGGCGAATACTCTCCAAACAGGCCTGTAGAGCTTCAGCTGTATGTGCGTAATCAATAAATACTTGCCAACCGCCAGCATTTACGGGCTGCATGCGCCCAGGAGGGGCTGTAATACCACATAATAGGCTAGCTATATCTTGTAAGTCGAGTTTATAGTGGCTATGTAATACTTGTGCTACAGCGGCGATATTTTCGGCATGGAATCGACCCATAGGAATATCATCTATCACCACCTCTTTGCCCTGATATGCCAAACGCAACAGGCCAGGAAGCTCTTGTTCCCATGTAATGATATCTACCTGTTTTTCATCTTGATATAAACCATGCCCATAGGCATGCAGTTGAAAATCAGTGGATTTAAGGCGATTGCGAATATTCTCTTGGTCGTGGTTATAAACAACCGTTCCGCCGTGCTCTCCTGTGTTATAAATAAAACTATTTTTTAAGGAAGCATAGGCTTCAAAACCACCATGATCCTGCAAATGATCATGTCCTAATGTTGTCCATACACCCACATCAAAATGCAAGCCTGCAATGCGTTGCTGTTCGATACCATGGGATGATATTTCCATGACGAGGGCTGGAATATCCCGTTTATCGGCGGCAGATAGCAAGTGATGCAGGGTCAAGATGGATGGCGTTGTGTTGCCCAAATCATGCGTATTTTCATCGTCTTCAACCCAGCCTAGTGTTCCAGAAGACCATGCAGCGCCATATGCCTTTACCAATGCTTCGCGCAACATCCACGCAACACTGGTTTTTCCATCTGTACCTGTAATGCCAATACATTGGGTTTTGACGCGTTCTGTTTGAAAGTAACGGCGCAGAAATACGCCAGCCTCATCCATATTGGCTAAGTTCAGGCATGGAATGCTACTGCTTACATAGTCATTGCCGATATAAATAATACTACTGGCACCTGCAGCAATGGCATACTGGATATAATCGTGACTTTGGCTTGAGGTTCGAGGCATACATAAAAAGGTATCACCTTGCTCAACGGAACGAGAGTCATCGCAAATATTTTGAATGTTGCAGTCGGCACCTGAAAAATCATAACCAAGCGAAGTAAAGTTTTGCGCGTTAGGCTGGCTTATTGTCTTGAGGTGTTGCATAGATTTATTCATGAAGCCAAACCTCAATATCAGAGCCTGGGGACAATGCCGTGAGGGGATGCGGCGATTGGCGTATAACCCACCCAGAGCCGTGACTGCGCAAAGCATAATTCTGTTGCTCGGTCTGCTGGAAAGCCTGTCGTAAAGATAAGCCTATCAAATGCGGTGTCATACCTGATGTAGGCGCAGTGTTGGGGGTGGTCGATATTTGTTGAACTTGCCAGTCTGTTGAGGCTTGCATCTCTGGAAGTGAACCGAGGTATGGCAATGTGGTGGCAGCGATGTTGCGAAAAATAGGTGCTGCAACGACACCACCATAAATAGACTTTTGAGGCTCATCAATTACCACTACAATAACAATTACAGGGTCTTCGGCAGGGGCGAAACCAGCGAAGACAGCTGTAAATTTATCTTTTGAATAAGAACCTTGCTTGTTGGCTTTTTGGGCAGTGCCTGTTTTTCCTGCGACATGATACCCAGCAGGAACTGCGCGGTGTCCCGTTCCATCTGGACTCGTTGCCGCAACGAGCATTTGTGTAATAGCATGAGTTGTTGTTGTTGAAAAAACTTGTTTTCCTAGGTTCTTTGTGTCAGATAATATAAGGCGAGGAGTCAGCTTAATGCCACGGTTTGCCAAAACGCTAAATGCCGCTGCAAGCTGCAACGGCGTAGTGGCGATACCTTGCCCAAAGGCTATGTTG